>NZ_JBJHAH010000010.1:0-132530 GCF_054050915.1 Modestobacter sp. SYSU DS0875
CGTAGGACCGCGACCGGTTCTCCAGCACCACGGTCTCGATGCCCTGCAGCTGCAGCAGCCGGGACAGCAGCAGCCCCGCCGGCCCGGCTCCGATGATCCCCACCTGGGTGCGCATCCCGTGAGTGTGACCCGGGTCGCCCGCCCGGGCCGAACCTGCTCTTCCGGTCAGCGGAACTCGGCGGTCTGGGCCAGCGCCCGCCCGATGCCCCGGGCGGCGACCTGCAGCACCGGCGCCAGCCGGGTCAGGTCGCGGCGGTGGGTCGGGACGACGATGCCCAGCGCGGCGACGACGACCGGGCCGGTGGGCCGGTCGACGGTGACCGGGACGGCGACCGACGCGGTGCCCAGCGACATCTCCTCGGCCGTGCGCGACCAGCCGCGGCGGCGTACCTCACCCAGCTCCCGGGTCACCGCCCGGGGGTCGACGACGGTGTACCGGGTCTCCCGGCTGAGCTCCTGCAGCACCCGGTCGACGACCTCGTCGGGTGCGCAGGCCAGCAGCACCTTGCCGACGCCGGTGGCGTGCAGCGGCAGCCGGCTGCCCACGGTGCTCACGATCGGCACCGACTCGCGCCCGGAGATCCGCTCGACGTAGAGCGCGCGCAGGCCCTCCCGGACGGCGAGGTGCACGGTGTCCCGGGTGGCGGTGTGCACGTCGAGCAGGAACGGGGCGGCCACCTGCCGCAGCTCCAGCTGCACCGGGGCCAGCAGCCCGAGATCCCAGAGCTTGCGGCCGATCTCGTACCGGCCGTCGGGGCGGCGGACCAGCGCACCCCACTCCACCAGCTCGCCGAGCAGGCGGTGGGTGGTGGTCAGCGGCGTGCCCGAACGGGCGGCGACCTCCGACAGGGTGAGCCGCGGGTGGCCGCTGTCGAACGCGTCGAGCACGCCGAGCGCCCGGGAGGTCACCGACCGCCCGGCCTCGGCTGCACCTCCGGCCACGGCGCGATCCGTTCTGCTCAGTGGAAGTCAGGGCTGTCGGAGGGTAGCCCCGCGCCGTACCTTCCCGGCATGACCGGGACCACATCGCGGGCGCCGCGGCCCGCGGAGGACAGCGCCCTGATCCTGCCGCGTTACCTGCGTGAACCTGATGCGCAGCGCACGCCGGTGGCCTACCCCGGGTACAAGAGCACCGGGCTGCGGGCGCCGCTGCGCACGCCGGTCGACCTGCCGCACCGGCTCACCGAGGTGACCGGCCCGGTGCTGGGCGAGGACCGGGTGACCGCCGCCGACGCCGACCTCACGGTGCGGCTGGGCGGGGAGGCGCAGGGGCAGCGGATCATCGTCTTCGGCCGGGTCCTCGACAGCGACGGCCGTCCGGTGCCCGACGCGCTCGTGGAGGTCTGGCAGGCCAACGCCGCCGGCCGCTACCGGCACGTCGTCGACAACTGGCCGGCCCCGCTGGACCCGCACTTCGACGGGCTGGGCCGCGTGATGACCGACAGCCTGGGCCGGTACGAGTTCACCACCATCAAGCCCGGCGCCTACCCGTGGGGCAACCACCACAACGCGTGGCGGCCGGCGCACATCCACTTCAGCCTGTTCGGCCGGGCGTTCACCCAGCGCCTGGTCACCCAGATGTACTTCCCGGACGACCCGCTGTTCGGGCAGGACCCGATCTTCCAGGCGATCCCGCCGTCGGCCCGGCACCGCGCGATCAGCCGGTTCGACCTGGAGCGCACCCAGCCGGACTGGGCGCTGGCCTTCGAGTGGGACATCGTCCTGCGCGGCACCGACCAGACGCCGTTCGAGACCGACGACGACGGAGACGTGGCGTGACGACAGCCGAGCGAGCATCGCAGGGAGCGCCAGCGACCGAGGAGCGGAACGAGGCGCGGAGTCGCGCAGGAGGTGTGGCGTGATGACGGTGAGCGACCCGCTGGACGTGCCGGAGAGCACCGAGATCAGCCAGCCTCGGTCGGGACGACGGGGCTCGGGCTTCCTCGACGAGCCGCTGCGGTTCGGCACCACGCCCAGCGCGACCGTCGGCCCCTACCTGGCCATCGGGCTGACCTGGCCCGACGGCCCCTTCGCCGTCGCCGAGGGCACCCCGGGCGCGATCTGGCTGCGCGGCCGGGTGTTCGACGGCAACGGCGACGTCGTGCCCGACGCGATGGTCGAGACCTGGCAGGCCGACCCCGACGGCCGGTTCGCGCACCCCGACGACCCGCGCGGCCCGGTGGAGCGCCCCGGCTTCCGCGGCTTCGGCCGCTCCCAGACCCGGGACGGCGGGCAGTACGCGATCTGCACGCTCAAGCCCGGCCGGGTGCCCGACGGCGCGGGTGGCCTGCAGGCGCCGCACGTCGACGTCTCGGTGTTCGCCCGCGGCCTGCTGGACCGGGTGGTCACCCGGGTCTACTTCGCCGACGAGGCCGCGGCCAACGCCGAGGACGCCGTGCTGGCGAGCCTGCCCGACGACGCCTCCCGCGCGACGCTGATCGCCACCCCCACCGACGACGGCTACGCACTCGACATCCACCTGCAGGGAGAAGACGAGACCGTCTTCTTCGCGGTGTGACCGACCGCGGCGACCGCGCACCCGCGAGGATGGCCCGGTGACAGGACTCCCCGTGCCCGGGCTGCTCGCGGCCACCTTCGCGCGCGGCCCGGTGAACGCCGGCGCCGGCGACGCCTGGCTGGTCGCCCTGCTGGAGGTGGAGGCGGCGCTGGCCCGCGCGGCGGCCCGGGTCGGGCTGGTCGCGGAGACCGCGGCCGAGGAGGTCGGGCGGGTGTGCGCCGACCCGGGCCGGCTCGACCTGGCCCGCGTCGCCGCCCGCGCCGGGGACGCCGGCAACCCGGTGCCGCCGCTGGTCCGGGCGCTGCAGGACGCCGTGGGCCCGCACGCGGCGCGCGCGGTGCACGTCGGCGCCACCAGCCAGGACGTCGTCGACACCGCGGCGGTGCTGCTGGCGCGGCGCGGGCTGCAGCTCATCGACGCCGACCTGGCCGCCGCGGCCGGGGCCTGCGCCCGGCTGGCCACCGACCACCGCGACGACGTGCTGATCGGCCGCACCCTGCTGCAGCAGGCGCTGCCCACCACGGTGGGGCTCAAGGCGGCCGGCTGGCTGGCCGGGGTCGAGGGCGTGCGCACCCGGATCGCGGCGGTGCTGGCCGGGCTGCCGGTCCAGTACGGCGGCGCGGTCGGCACCCTCGCGGCCAGCTCCGGGTCGGGGGTCGACCTGCGCGCCGCGCTGGCCGAGGAGCTGGGGTTGCGGACCACCGACGTGCCCTGGTTCACCGTCCGGCTGCCGATCGCCGACGTCGCCGGGGTGCTCGGGGCGGCCGCGGGCGTGGTGGCCACCGTCGCCGTCGACGTCGTCCTGCTGGCGCAGACCGAGGTGGCCGAGGCGGCGGAGGTCGCCGAGGGCCGCGGCGGATCGTCGGCGATGCCGCACAAGAACAACCCGGTGGCCGCGATCTCCGCGCGGGCCTGCGCGCGGCGGGCGCCCGGGCTGGTGGCCACCCTGTTCGCCGCCATGGAGCAGGAGCACGAGCGGGGCGCGGGCACCTGGCACGCCGAGTGGCCCACCCTGACCGACCTGCTGGGCACCGTCGGCTCGGCGGCGTCCTGGCTGGCCGAGAGCCTGGCCAGCCTCCGCCTGGACACCGGGCGGATGGCCGCGACCGTCACCGCCGCCACCGACCCGCTGCTGGCCGGCGCGCTGGCCGAGGCGCTCAGCCCCACGCTGGGCGCGGGGCCCGCGCACGACGCCGCGGCAGCCGCCGTCCGCACCGCCGCCGAGCAGGGCCGGCCGCTGGCCGACGTCGTGCTCGAGCGGGCCGACGTCGACGGCGCCGCGCTGGTGGCCGACACGACACCGGACGTGGGGGAGGCCGGCGCGCAGGTCGACGCCGCCCTCGCCGCGCACACCATCGCGACCCAGGCGGACGCCGCCGGGCAGGGAGGAGCTCCGTGACCGCCGTCGAGGTGCACGCCGTCGTGGAGGGCCCCGCCGACGCCCCGGTGATGCTGCTGTCCAACTCGCTGGGCTCGGACCTGTCCATGTGGGACCCGCAGGTACCGGCGCTGACCGAGCGGTTCCGGGTGGTCCGCTACGACACCCGCGGCCACGGCCGGTCGCCGTCGGTGCCGGGCGACGCGACGATCGACGACCTCGCCGACGACGTCGTCGCGCTGCTGGACCGGCTCGGGGTGACCCGGGCGCACGTGGCCGGGGTCTCCATCGGCGGGATGACCGGACTGCGGCTGGCGGTCCGCGAACCGCAGCGGCTGCTGACCCTCGCGGTGCTCTGCAGCTCGGCGTACACCGGCAACGCCGAGAGCTGGGAGGACCGGGCGCGCACCGTGCGCGCCCAGGGCACGAAGGTGATCGCCGAGCCGGTGGTCAGCCGGTGGCTCACCCCGGCGTACGCCGCCGCCCACCCCGACCTGGTGGCCCGGCTGCAGGCCATGGTGGAGGCTGCCGACGACGAGGGCTACGCCGGCTGCTGCGGCGCGATCGCACGGATGGACCAGCGCCCGGACCTGGGCCGGGTGACCGCGCCGACGCTGGTGGTCTCCGGCGCCGACGACCTGGCGGTGCCGCCGGAGCACCAGCGGGTCATCGCCGAGGGGGTGCCCGGTGCCAAGCTGCTGAGCTTGAGCCCGGCCGCCCACCTCGCCAACCTGGAGCAGGTGGCCCAGGTGTCCGACGCGCTGATCGCGCACGCCACGGGAGGCACGCTGTGACCGAGCCGGGTCCGCTGGAGACCGACGAGCAGCGCCGCGCCGCCGGCATGCGGGTGCGCCGGGAGGTGCTCGGCGACGCGCACGTCGACCGCGCGGTCGCCGCCGTCACCCCGCTCACCGCCGACTTCCAGGACTTCATCACCCGGGTGGCCTGGGGCGACCTGTGGCAGCGGCCGGGGCTGGCGCGCCGGGAGCGCAGCATGCTCACCCTGGCGATCACCGCTGCGCTGCGGCACTGGGACGAGTTCGCGCTGCACGTGAAGGCGGCGGTGCACAACGGGCTGACCGACGAGGAGATCGCCGAGGTCTGCCTGCACACCGCGGTCTACGCCGGCGTCCCTGCGGCGAACCACGCCCTCGCCGTCGCCAAGCCGATCCTCGCGGAGCTGCGCGCGCAGGAGTGAGCTCAGCCCGCCGGGATCTCGACGGGGAACCGCACCTCGCCGGCGCCCAGGTCGGCGGCCAGCCCGTCGGGGAAGGTGGCCCGGCCGCGGACGACGACCTCGCCGCCGGTGAAGCCCGCCGGGACGTCGAAGGCGGCCAGCACCCGGTCGGCGGCCCGGCTGAGGTCGATGCCGGGGCGCCGGGTGCCGTCGGGCAGCACCAGGGTGAGCAGCTCGACCGGGACGGCGCCCGGCTCGCCCTCGGGCAGCGCCATGGTCACGTCCAGCACCAGGTGCGCGCGGGACGGGTCGGCGGGCTGCGCCGACCCGTCCGTGCCGGCGAACCACTGCAGCGTCGCCGCGTCCAGCCGCACGGTCACCGGGAAGGACGCGGTCACCCGGCCGGGGGCGCTGAAGGCGGCGTCGACCTGCCGGCTGGCGCCCACCTCCGCCGTCCGGTTGGTGCGGGTCAGCACCTGCAGGTTCCCCGGGCCGGGCGAGCCGTCCAGCAGCGACAGCCGCTGCTCGACGCCGTCGTCGAGGACCACCAGGTCGGCCTGCGTCGCGTCCGCGGGGACGGCGACCACGGCCTCCACCGTGCTGCCGGGTGCCACCAGCGCCGGGGCGACCGGCACCGGCGCGGCGCCCGGTACCTGGTAGCTCAGCGCGGGCGGTGCGGTGGACCGGCCTTCGCCGGGATCGACCGTGTAGCGCACGGCCAGGAACCGCTGGCCGTCGGCGGGCCGGCGGGCGGCGTCCCCGGTGCCCACGACGTCCGGCGTGGCCAGCCCGGTCACCGTGACCGAGGCCGCGGGGCCGGAGAGCCGGGCCGGCCCCGCAGGTGCCGTCCAGGGCAGCGCGGGGAACGGACCGACGGCGGTGAACCCGGGCTCGGCGCGCGGCACCTCGGGCACCTGCAGCCCGCCGGCGCCGGAGGGCGGGCGGCTCCCGTCGGGGCGGAACAGCAGGTCGGCGTCGTCCACGGCCTGCGGTTCGGGGTCGGTGGGCAGGCCGGCGGTGCGCAGCCGGACGTCGCCGCCGGCCGCGGTCACGGTCAGCGGGAACCGCAGCCAGCTGCGGTCGGGGTCGCCGCCGACGAAGAGCGCCGGGCCGCACAGCAGCTCACGGGCGACCTCGGTGCCGTCCGGGTCGATCCGCTGGAACCAGCAGCGGGTGTCCGGGCCGCGGGCACCGGTGCGCTGGTCGACGTAGTCGGCGAACCGGCGGTCGGCGTCGGCGAGGACCGCCGGCGGGTCGGTGACGTAGCGGCCGTCGACGGTGAGCGGATGGCCGCGGAGCACCAGCATGACCACGGCGCCGATCGCCAGCAGCACGACCAGCACCCCCGCGACCACCAGTCGCGGATCCGTCCGCCGGCGCCTGCGGGCGGGGGCCGCCGCGGGATCGGCCGAGGGCGCGGACGTCGCGGCCGCCCCGCCGTGCTCGTCCACGCGTGTGCCTCCCGGGTCGCCCCCGCTGTGGGGGAGTGCGCGGAACCTAGCCGACTCCAGGCCTCCTGCGCAGCCAGCCGCGCGGTCACCGGGTCCCCCGCAGGGGTGAGCTGTGGGTTGGTCTTCGAGCACGCGGGGTAGCCGGGTGCGGCAGGCTGAGAGGCATCGCACCGACCGTCGAGGAGCGCCGGACCCCTCCTGTCGTCGTGCACGACCGCAGGAGGCGTACGTCCGCGTGACCGCAGTGCCCGCTGGATCGAGCGCGCCCGCCATGCGGGTGGCGAGCGTCCCCGCCCGCAGCCCGTACGTCGCGGCCGTCCTGCCCGCCTCCGTCGTGCCGGTCGGCCCGGACACCACCCCGAGCCCGTGGCTGGACCCCGACCACCTCGACGCGCATGCGGGGGAGGTGGACGTGCTGCACCTGCACGCCGGCTACGAGCACCTCACGATCCCCGAGATGGACCGCTGGACCGCGGCCGTGCGGCGGGCCGGGGTGCCGCTGGTGGTCACCGTGCACGACCTGCGACCTCCGGCCGGGACCACGCCGGGGCGGCACCAGGCGCACCTGCGTGCGTTGCTGACCACCGCCGAGGTGGTGCTCACGCTGACCCCCGGTGCGGCCGACGAGATCGCCGACCGGTTCGCCCGGACCGCGATCGTGGTCGCCCACCCGTCGCTGGCCGCGCCCACCCCCGACGTCGGCCGGGAGACCCGGCTGGTCGGCGTGCACCTGGGCCGGCTCGAGCCGGAGGTCGCCGAACCGGTGGAGCTGGTGCGGGCCGCCCTGTCCGGTGCCGTCTCCGGCGGCGGTCGGCTGCGGGTCGACGTGCACCCCGACGTCGACGTCGCCGCCCGGCTCCCGGAGCTCGCCGCGCTCGCCGCGGCGGGGGAGCTGGAGCTGCGGTCCAGCTGGGCCGAGGACCCCGCCTCGTGGGTGCGCCACCTGCAGGAGCTGCACGTGTCGGTGCTGCCCCGGCGTTCGGGCACGCACGACAGCTGGGTGGAGCTGTGCCGGGACGCCGGCACGCGCGCGGTCGTCCCCGGCGGGGGCTACCACACCCAGCAGTGGTCCGACGTCGTCGTGTACGGCAACGAGCCCCGCGCGGGGCTGGACGCCGCCTCGCTGAACTCCGCGGTCGTCGCCGCGCTGACCCGGCCCGCGCCGGCCCGGGTCGACCGGCAGTGGCGCACCGATCAGGCGGAGGCGGTGCGGCGGCTGCACGCCCAGGTCTACGCGCAGGTCGCCGCCGACGCGCTGTCGGTCTGAGGTCTCTCGCTCCGGGTCCGCTCAGGCAGCCGGCGCCGTGGTCGCGCCGGGCAGCCGCACCGTGATCTCGGTGGCGCCCGGCGCGCTGGTCAGCTTTACCGTGCCGCCGTGGGCGGCCACCACGGCCTGCACGATCGCCAGTCCCAGGCCGGTGCTGCCGGCGGCGCGTGACCGGGAGGCGTCCCCGCGGGCGAACCGTTCGAAGGCGTGCGCCTGGAGCGCGGCGGGGACCCCCGGCCCGTCGTCGGCCACGCTCAGCACCGCCCAGCCGCCCTCGGTGCGCAGCCGGGTGGTCGCCGTCGTCCCCTCGGGGGTGTGCGCGCGCACGTTGGCGAGCAGGTTGGCCACCACCTGGTGCAGCCGGGCGGCGTCGCCCGGTACCAGCACCGGGTCGTCGGGCAGGTCCAGCTGCCAGCGGTGCCCGGGGCCGGCGACGTGCGCGTCGGTGACCACGTCGACCAGCAGCGCGGTCAGGTCGACCTCCTCGGTGGCCAGCTCCCGCCCGGCCTCGGCGTCGGCGTCCAGGCGGGCCAGCAGCAGCAGCTCCTCGACCAGCTCGGTCATGCGGACCGCCTCGGACTCCACCCGGCGCATCGCCTGCCCCACGTCGGCCGGCACCTCGCCGCCCTGGCGGCGCACCAGCTCGGCGTACCCGCGGATGGAGGCCAGCGGCGTGCGCAGCTCGTGGCTGGCGTCGGCGACGAACTGCCTGACCTGGGTCTCCGACGCCTGGCGGGCGGCCAGCGATCCCTCGACGTGGTCCAGCAACCGGTTCAGCGCCGTTCCGACCTGGCCGACCTCGGTGCCGGGGTCGGTGTCCTGCGGGGGCACCCGCTCGGCCAGCCGTACCTCGCCGCTGGCCAGCGGCAGCTCGGCCACCCGGGTCGCGGTGGCGGCCACCCGGTCCAGCGGTCGCAGGGTGCGGCGGATGACCAGCACGGCGGCGCCCGCGGCGGCGAGCAGGGCGACCAGGCCGGCCAGGAGCTCGACGGTGACCAGGCTGCGCACGGCATCGGCCGCACCGCGCAGCGGCAGACCGGTCACCAGCACGTCGTCGCCGGGGGCCGGGCGTGCCACCAGCCGGTAGCTGCCCAGCTCGCCGCCGAGGTCCCGGGTCACCGGCTCGCCGTCGGTGGGCAGCTCGGCCAGCAGGGCGTCCTGGGCGTCGGTCAGCGGCAGCTCCTCGCCGCTCTGGGCCAGCACCCCGGACCGGGCGACGGCCCCGTCGCTCATCTCGGCGACCAGGGTCCCCTCCCCCTGACCGGGGGCGCCCAGGCCGTCCGGCCCGCGGCGACCGTCGCCCCTGGACCGGGGGCCCCGGTCGGGGTCTCTGGCGCGGTCGGCGACCGCCTCGAGCTGGGTGTCGACCTGGCTGATCAGCTCCGACCGCAGCGCGGTCACCGAGACGACGCCGACCAGCACGAGGACACCGACCAGCGGGACGACGAACGCGATCAGCAGCCGGGTGCGCAGCGAACGGCGGGAGCGACGGGACGGGCCGGGGCTCACCGGCGCCAGCGTGTCATGCGGCGGGCTTGATCACGTACCCGGCGCCACGGAGCGTGTGGATCATCGGGGCCCGGCCGGCGTCGATCTTGCGGCGCAGGTAGGAGATGTAGAGCTCGACGATGTTGCCCTGTCCGCCGAAGTCGTACTGCCACACCCGGTCGAGGATCTGCGCCTTGGACAGCACCCGCTTGGGGTTGCGCATCAGGTAGCGCAGCAGCTCGAACTCGGTGGCGGTCAGCCGGATGTCGTCGCCGCCGCGGGTGACCTCGTGGCTCTCCTCGTCCAGGGTGAGGTCGCCGACCACCAGCAGGCCGTCGTCGGCGACGACGCGGCTGGTGCGGCGCAGCAGGCCGCGCAGCCGGGCGGCGACCTCCTCCAGGCTGAACGGCTTGGTGACGTAGTCGTCGCCGCCGGCGGTGAGGCCGGCGATCCGGTCCTCCAGCGCGTCCTTGGCGGTGAGGAAGACGACCGGGACCAGCGGGGTGTCCGCGCGCAGCCGGCGCAGCACCTCCAGGCCGTCCATGTCCGGCAGCATCACGTCCAGGACGACGGCGTCGGGGCGGAAGTCGCGGGCGGTGCGGACCGCCTCGGCGCCGTCGGCCGCGGTGCGCACGTCCCAGCCCTCGTAGCGCAGCGCCATCGACAGCAGCTCGCAGATGGAGGGCTCGTCGTCGACGACCAGCACCCGCAGGGCGCTGCCGTCGGGGCGGGTCAGCTGGGCCCGGGAGCTGGGGGCCGAGGAGGTGCTCGTCGTCATGCCCGAACTCTGGCCGGCGACCCTGGAAGTTCCCTGTGACCGGGCCAGGAAGTGGCTGTCAATCGCCCGAGCGGGAGCGGGACCGCGTGACAGAGGGGAGTGGGTGGGCAGGGGCGGGGTCGAACCGCCGACCTCTCGCTTTTCAGGCGAGCGCTCGTACCGACTGAGCTACCTGCCCCCACCGGACCCGGCTGGTGCCGGGCGCCGGATGGCGACCCTGACGGGACTCGAACCCGCGACCTCCGCCGTGACAGGGCGGCGCGCTAACCAACTGCGCTACAGGGCCTTGCGATCGTGCTGTTCTCTGGTGCGTGCCGTGCTGTGGTGTTCCGTGCCGGTCGCCCGGCTCGGTCCTGCGTGCCCCCAACGGGGTTCGAACCCGTGCTACCGCCTTGAAAGGGCGGCGTCCTGGACCGCTAGACGATGAGGGCTCATCAGCGCCGGAGGCATGGAGAACCATACATGCCCCTGGAAGCGGCTCCCACCGGGGGGTCGGGCGGGGGTGGCGGGCACTCCCGCCGGCGGCTGTCCGGTCGGACCGCGTGGCGGCTCCGGCGCAGGTCCCCGGCGTGCCAGCATCGCGGTGTGTGCATCCGCCGGTTGTCCCGTGGGGCCAGCTCCGCCGTCCTGCTGACCGCCTCTCTGCTCCTCGCCGGGTGCGGCCAGGGGGAGTCGACCGACACCGACACCGCCGCGTCCGGCGGGACGACCTCCAGTGCCCCGGCGCCCACCGCGACCGCGACGAGCCCCGCCGGCACCCCGGACGAGAGTGCCGAGCCCGCCGACGTGCCCACCGGCACCGCTGCCGCCAGCGGTGACCCGGCCGGTGCCGAGGGGCTGACCGCGACGGCGGTGCGGATCGGTGACCACGAGGGCTTCGAGCGGGTGGTGTTCGAGCTCGCCGGCACCGGCACCCCGGGCTGGCGGGTCGAGTACGTGGACCAGCCGACGTCGCAGGGGAAGGGCGCGCCGGTCGACGTCCCCGGCGAGGCGTACCTCCAGGTGATCCTCACCGGCACGAGCTACCCCTACGAGACCGGCGCCGAGGAGCTGGCCCCCGGCTCGGTGGGCAGCGGCACCGGGCCGGTCGAGGGCGTCGTCTACGACGGGACCTTCGAGGGGCAGTCGCTGGCCTGGATCGGCACCTCCGGCCGGCTGCCGTTCCGGGTGTCGGCGTTGAGCGACCCGTCCCGGCTGGTGGTCGACGTGGCGAAGGCTCCCTGAACGGAGCGCCCTGAACGGAGCGCCCTGAACGGAGCGCCCTGAACGGAGCGCCCTGAACGGAGCGCCCTGGGCGGAGCGGGCTGAGCCGCGCTCAGCCCAGCGAGGCGGTCAGTTCGACCGAGTCGCTGCTCACCGACGTGCAGGCGAGCTCGAGCGGCCCGGCGGACACGCTGTCGCCCTCGCCGCAGGAGACCGAGGTGTCACCGACCGAGAGGGTGGCCTGACCGTCCTGCACGCCGGCGAAGCCGATCTCGGTGCCGAGCACCGTGGCGGTGGCCCCCTCGCCGGACAGGGTGACCGTGCACCGGTTGTCGGCGCAGGAGACGTTCTCCGAGCTGAAGCTGCAGGCGGTGAGCGGGGCCAGCAGCAGTGTTCCGGCGGCGAGCGCCGCGGCGGTGGACCGGGTGCGGCGGACGGGCTGGGTCGGCATGCCCGGAGCGTAGGACGTGCCGGAGCCCGGGCGGGGTGACCGCTCGGGCTCCGGCGGGTCGGCGCGGGGGCTCAGGCGACGAGCTTGGCGGTCACCTCGGCCAGCCGGCGTCCCTGGTAGCGGGCGGCGGCGAGCTCGGCCTCGGTGGCGGTGGCGGACTGGCCACCGGAGGCGTTCGAGACGCCGTACGGGTTGCCGCCGGCGGCGAACAGCAGTGGGTCGGTGTAGCCCGGGGGCACGATGACCGCCCCGAAGTGGGAGAAGACGTTGAACAGCGTCAGGATCGTCGACTCGTTGCCGCCGTGGACGTTCTGCGCGCTGGTGAACGCCGTGGCTCCCTTGTTGGCGAGCTTCCCGGTGAACCAGAGACCACCGAGCGTGTCGATGAACTGCTTCATCTGCGCAGCGGGCGTGCCGAAGCGGGTGGGTGTGCCCAGCGCGTAGCCGTCGGCCCACTCCATGTCGGCCGGGGTGGCCTCCTCGACCTCGCCCGCGGTCGTGTCGACGTGCGCCTGCCACAGGGGGTTGGAGGCGATGGCCTCGGCAGGGGCCAGCTCGGGCACCCGCCGCAGGCGGACCTCGGCTCCCGCGTCGGCGGCGCCCTCGGCGAGCGCGGCGGCCAGCTGGTGGGTGTTGCCGGTGGACGAGTAGTAGACGACGGCGATCTTCGCCACGGCGGACTCCTCGGGTCGGGTGTGGTTGCGGGTTCAACCAGCGATCGCCCCGGTACCCGAGGGCTGGGGTGGCTACTCCTGCCGCTCGCCCGCGGCGGAGAAGACCCAGCTGCGCAGGGCGACGAACCGGATCAGCCCGATGAACCCGGTGACCGCCGCGATCAGGCACAGCTGCGGGCCGGTGCCGGTGTCGCCGACCAGGGCGTGCACCCCCGCCAGGGCGAGGGAGGTGGCGACCAGCCCGATGCCGGCCAGCCCGCCGCCCTCCCACTGCGCGGTGAACCAGGAGACCCGGCCGCCGGCGTGGAAGGTCAGCCGCCGGTGCAGCTCGTTGGCCAGCAGTGTGGAGGCGATCGCCCCGGAGAGGTTGGCGGGCTGGTCGCCGAGGGGGTCGAGGCCCACGAAGACGGCGGCGTACAGCGCGCTGGACAGGCCGCCGACCACCACGAAGCGGGCGAACTGGGCGACGGCGTCGTCCTGGCGCAGCCGGACGGCGACCGCACGCAGCAGGGAGGTGGCCCGCCGTCGGCCGGCCGTGACCAGCAGGTGCCCCTCGTGGGCGCCGCTGATGGCGGAGCGGCGCAGCAGGGACGGGCAGGTCACGGGGTTCCTCTCGAGGGCGGTGCAGGGCCTGGACGTGGTCAGGACCATGCTCGGGCATGGAACCCGTGTGACGCCTGTGAATTCCCGGTGCGTTGTGCAACTTCCCGTGAAGTCGGTCACCCGTCGAGCTGCCAGTCAGTTCTCAGGTGCGCGGCAGGCGCCCGTCAGGTGCCCACGCCAGCGTCGGTCCATGCGTGATCCGGAGCGTCGTTCCTGGCTGTTCGACCCCGCGCTGTCCGGGGTGCTGGTCCGCGCCCACCGGCCGCCGTCCGGCGGCGCCGCGACCGAGGTGGTGTCGGACGTCCTCTGGGCGGAGGTGGTCGCCCTGCTGCGCTGGGCCGAGGCCACCGGCACCTGCCGGCCGGAGCTGGTGTCCGGTGTGGCGTGGCGGACCGCCGCCGCCAGCGCCGGCCTGCTCGCCCGCCTGCCCGGGCTCTGCGCGGAGCTCGGGCAGGAGTACGTGCTGGAGGTGCCACCGGAGGTGGACGGCCCGGCGTCCGCCCGGTTGCGGCACGCCGCGGACCGGCTGGCCACGCGGCTGCGGACGACGGCCGGCGTGGAGGCGCTGCCCGCGCTGGCCGGTGAGGTCGACGCCGTCGGCGCCGCCGCGGTGACGGTCGTGGCGGAAGGGGCCGACTGGGCGGCCTTCCGGTGACGACGGCGGGCACCCGCCGGGGCCTGGAGCTGGGCCTGGCCGGCGTGTTGCTGCTGGTCGCCCTCGTGACGCTGACCCCGGCGGCCGCGGGGGTGACCGCCTGGGCGGACCCGGTGGCCGAGCTGCGCTGGTACGCCACGGCGGCCGAGCGCCCGGGGGTCGCGGTCCAGCTGGTCGGCAACCTGCTGCTGCTCGCGCCGGCGGCCGTGCTGGCAGTGCTCCGCTGGCCGGCGCTGCGGCCGCCGGCCCGGCTGGGAACGGTGGGGGTCGCCGCCGGAGCCGCGATCGAGCTGCTGCAGTGGCAGCTGCCGCTGGGACGCGTGGTGTCCCCGGTCGACGCCGCGCTCAACGCGGCGGGGGCGGTGGCGGCCGGGCTGCTGATCGCGGGTCTGCGCGCCGCTGTCGCCGACTCGCGGATTCCGGCGCGCTCTGCCGGGTAGGGGAGGCTGCATGAGCCTGCTGGGTGTGCTGGACCGCCTGTCCGAGGTGTCGACGTTCGACGAGCAGCTGGAGGCCGCGCGCAAGGCGGTCAACGGCCTGCTGCGGCCGCAGGCGTTCAAGGACCTGCTGCACGGCAGCTGGCTGGGCCACCCGTTGCACCCGATCTTGGCCATGGTGCCGGTCGGCACCTGGGCTTCCGCCGGGATCCTCGACCTGGCGCCGCCGGCCCGGCCGGCCGCCACCGTGCTGATCGGCACCGGGGTCGCCGCCAGCGTGCCGGCCGCGATGGCCGGTGCGGCCGACTGGTCCGAGCAGGACGACGACGTGCGGCGCCTGGGTGCGGTGCACGCGGTGGCGAACGTGGCGGCCCTCGGCCTCTACGTCGGCTCGCTGGTCGCCCGGGCGAAGGGGCGAGGTGGGCTCGGCCGGGCACTGGCCTACAGCGGACTGGGCCTGGCGAGCGGGTCGGCCGCCATCGGCGGGCACATGTCCTACGCGCAGGCGGCCGGGGCGAACCACTCGACGGCGACCGCCCGGCAGATGACCACCGACTGGATCGACCTCGGGCCGCTCGACGACCTCCCCGAGGGGCGCCCCACGCTGCGCACCGGGGAGGGGCAGGGCACGCCGGTGCCGATCGCCGCCGTCCGGCGCGGCCCGCGGGTCGACGCCTTCGTCGGCGCGTGTGCGCACGTGGGCGGCCCGCTGGCCGAGGGGGAGCTGGAGGAGGTGCACGGCAGCACCTGCCTGGTCTGCCCGTGGCACGGCTCCGCGTTCGACCTGGACAACGGGCAGCCGCGCCGCGGCCCGGCGGCGGTGCCCCAGGAGAAGATGGAGGTCCGCTACGAGGCCGGGCGCGCCTTCGCCCGGCTGCCGCAGCGGCACGTGCAGAAGTGATCGCCCGCGGCTGACGAGGACGAGCTGCGGCTGCAGGAACTGCTCGGCCGGGTGTGCTGACCGGCGCCCGTGGGCACGGGTGGTGGATGTTCTTCTTCTTCTCCAACCGCCTCGGCTGCCTCGGTTCCCTGCTGGTCAGCCTCGTGGTGACCGCGATCCTCGTGCTGTTGTTCATCGCGATCTTCTGAGGCCCTGGCGCGTCCGATCGCCACCTCGCTGTTGTGCGCCGACCGTCGGTTCGCCGTGGAGGAACCGACGGCGAGTGCACATCGGTGGGCCCCGCGAGCGGTGTCCCTATCCTCGTGCCGGGACTCGTTCCGCGTCCCGGGCCTCTAGCTCAACTGGCAGAGCAGCGGACTTTTAATCCGCGGGTTGTGGGTTCGATCCCCACGGGGCCCACCTGGCACTGCCCCTGGCGGTGCAGTTCCCGGGTGGGTGGGCGACCGGGGGCACCGCGACGCTGAGCGGGCGCTCTCCGGGCCTGCGCGTTGCGCAGCGTCAGGAGGCGAGCCCGGCCCTGACCCGGCGCATCACCGGGGCCTTGCTGATCCTGGCCAGCGACCACAGCACGGCAGCGACGAAGCACAGCCGGTTCGCCGACTCGCGGCCGGCTTCCTCGTCGAGCACCCCGCCGTGCACGACGTCCGTCACGCCCAGCAGGCCGGCAGCGACCAGGAAGACCGCAGTACCGAACAGGTCACGGTTCAGGGCCTCCTTGCGCCCGCCGAGCCGGTAGACGACGTAGGTCGCCCACATCGCCATGATCTGGCTCAGCACCAGGGCCACCCCGAGGATGCTCGGGACGAAGACCAGGAAGACCCCACCGAACCTCAGCGCCTGCAGCACCGGGTAGGCGAAGATCCGCATCTCGGGCCGCAGCCGGTTGTAGACGAAGAACACCGCGCGCACCGTGAGCAGCAGGAGCGCCCACGCGATGCCGGCGGTGAGGAGCTCGTCGGTGCCGAGCTCGTCGAGGAGAACGGCAGCGCCCAGGCCGGCCGCTGCGAAGGCGGCGGCCCAGACCCAGGCCTGGAACCCCATCGGGTACTCCCGGAACCGCGCCACACCCGGCTTGAGGGTCGGACGCTCCTCGAACCTCGAGGCGTGCATGTCGTTCTCGAAGTAGCCGATCTCGTACACCGACATCACCGACAGCAGCAGCAGCGGCACGATCACCAGGAAGTGGAGCAGGCTGTCCACGTCGTAGGCGATGGCGATGGCGATGACCAGGGCGTCCACCAGCAGCAGGCGGTCCAGCGTGTACCAGGGCGAGGACTTGACCCGGACGGTGTAGCGCAGCGGGATGTAGAGGCGCTCGCGGGCGGACATCCGGTCACCCTGCTGCGGGACGAGGAAGCCCGAACGGCACGCCCCCAGCAGGTCGGCGTCGTCGAGTGAGTCGGAGATGAAGACGGCCCGGGCGACCCCGCCCTCGCCGACACTCCCGACCGCCTTCGTCGTCTTGCCCCCGGCGAACCAGGACGGCCGGGCGAGCAGCGGCGTCGCCAGCAGCGCGGCGGACTCGTATTCGCTCCCCCTCAGCAGCCCCCGGATCACGAACGCCATGCCGAAGGAGATGATCGTGATCCGTGACCGGTCGACGTCGGTGAAGAAGGCGTCGATCCCGGTGGCGCGGTGCTGCTCGAAGAGAGCCGGTGCCTCCCTCCGCCACCGGAGCAGGTTCCAGGGAGTCAGCACGACGATCAGGACGACGCAGACGTAGTCCCGGATGCGGTAGCCGCTGCGCCCGGGCATCAACCGCCACGGCACGCGCCCCCGCACCAGCAGGTCGATGACGGCGACCACCAGGGACGGCCGGCAGCGCGAGATGAAGAGCTCGGTGCTGTTGGCGGCGAAGAGCGTGTGGTCGAAGTCCACCAGCACGGGCGAGTCCGGCTCGGCGATCTCGCGCCGGACGGTGTCGGCGGTGACCGGCGACTGCCGCTGGACGTCGAAGAAGTCCGGCTCGAGCTGCTCGGTGGTGCTTTCGGGCATTCCCCAAGATCTCACGACCGGGCGTGTGACAGGTGGGCCAGATGTGGCGGACTGGGTCACAGGGGCGTTCAACCGGCGACCGAGCGGGAACGTTCACCAGCCGGACGCCTGGCGGGCCGCTGGTGTTCCACGAGGTGCGGCCGATCGGCGCCGGCTCCTCCCGCGGCGGTGGGCCGACGCCACGCCGGGCCTGGGCGTCATCCCGCCCGCGAGCGGTCGGTGACCGACGAAAGGCCAGGTCGGTGGCGTGCCGCATGTCGACAAGGTGGCCCTGGCGAGCGGTCGGCGACCTGCCAGGTGCTCTGCACAACGATCCGGTGACGGCGCTGCCGAAGACCTCGCCGAGCACGCCGGAGCAGGCCCCGGGAGCCCTACCTTTCGGCATGTCCGCGGCACTTCCCCAGTCGCGGCGTCCAGCACCGAGGAGCCCACGCGTGACCACGTTCGTCGACCTGCCCACCAGGACGTCGCCCCGCCCGGCGGACGTCGAGACCGACCTGGCGGCCCTGCTGGAGCTGTTCACCGTGGCGGAGGCGGACGAACCCGAGTCGTCGCCGGTGGAGAGCCTCCGCGGGTTCGGGGTGCGGCTGCGTGAGCTGGTCCGGTACTGGTCGCGGCGCGCGGCCGACTGGGGTGCGGCCCCCGGCACCGCTGCGGCGTGGTTCGACCGTCCGGTGCGCGTCCCGGTGGACGGTGCCCGGTGACCCTCCTCTGGCCGGTCGTCGCCGTCGGCGGCTTCCTCCTCCTCGCCGCGCTGGTCGTCGCGCTGGCCACCAGCTCCACGGCCCGCTACGAGTTCGAGCGCAACCAGGTCCAGGGGCAGCGGCGGGTACCGGAGGCCGAGACCGTCCCGGCCGCCGTCGGGGCCGTCCCGGCGCAGGCAGGGTCCGGGGCCGAGCAGCAGCGGGAGAGCGCGACCGCCCGCGTCAGCACGCACCCGGCCGGTGCACGCGCCGGCGCCCCGGCCGCGCCGACGGCGTGGTGGCTGGTCGAGCAGCCGGCCGGCCGATCCGGGGAGGCCGTCCTGGCCGGCCCGTTCCCCGACCGGATCGACGCCGACTGGGCGGCGATGGCCGCCGGGCGCACCGGGTCGGCGCAGGCGGTGCACGGGGTGCTGCGCACGGACGGCCGGCTGGTGCGTCGGCCGCTGCCCGGTGAGCAGGCGTGGCTGGGCGAACTGGGCGCCCAGCTCGACCGGCTGCCCGCGGAGTGGGACAGCCCGCTGGCCGACGAGGACGAGCTGGTGACCCTGGTGGTGGAGATCGCCTCCGCCCTGGTCGAGGCCGGGCTGCCGCTGCACGACTGCGCGGGTGAGGGCGCCGCCGGCGGCGTCTGCCTCACCCCCGAGCCGGGGCGTCCGGGGGTCCTGGTCAGCTGGCACCAGCACGACCGGATGAGCCGGGACCAGGTGCACGGCGCGGAGGCGTCGACCGCGGTCCAGGCCACGATGAACGTGGCCGTCGCCGGGTGCCTGGAGTCGCTGGGCTTCGCCGTCGAGCCGTTCGGCGCCGCGGGCTGCGTGCTGGTCACCGCCTGAGGACGGCGGACAGCCCGGGCCGGCGAGGTGCCGACCCGGGCTGCCCGGTCACGCTGCTGGCTCAGCGGGGAGCGATGCGCCCCTTGCTGGCCCACAGGCTCTCCGGCGGCCCGAGGTAGCTCGGCAGCTCACCGCCGGTGTCCACCACCAGCTTCTGCAGCACCACCGTCGGGTCGACCATCCAGAACTTGAGCACGTGGTGACCGGGGGTCTCGATCACGTGCTGCGTCGTCGTCCGGTTGACGTTGTCGGAGGTGTTGCGCTGCCACTGCCGGTTCATCGTGGTGTCGTTCGCGCCGGTCTCGGCGATGATGTCGACCACCTGCGGCGGCGCGTCGTCGATCGAGATCGCGTACTGCAGCCCCTCGGGCGGCAGCACGTCGTTGCGCGGGGAGAGGTACGCCGTCACGTCCACCGGGCCGGTGGTGGTCAGGTGCATCTCGTACGCCAGGTGCGGGCTGTCGCCACCCGGGGTCTGCCGCGGCGTGCGCAGCGGGTAGGGCTTCACCCCGTCGCTGTCCCGGCCGATGTCCGGGATCGTCGTCCAGGTGACGCCGTTGGTCTCGACCGCGCGGCTGTAGTGCTCCGCGTTCATCGAGACGTACCCGCCGCCCTCGACGAAGCCCTGGGCGCCACGCACGTCGGGCTTCTCGATCACCGCGGTGACGACGACCTGCGCGCCGTCCGGGCCGGTGACCGTCAGCGGCACCTCGGTGCGGCCCTGCGGTGCCCGGCCCCACTCCACGATCAGCTCCGCCCGCACCTGGTCGGTGACCCGGCCGCGCGGCTTGTCCAGGTGCACCCACGGCACACCGGGCGTGATCGTGTAGTCGAAGGCCTGGGTGCCCTTGTTGAACACCTCGACGTAGGGGGCCGGGGTGCCGGCGTACCGGCTGTACACCGGCAGCACCGCCGGCTCCGAGGACGCCGGCCAGGACTGCTCCGACCCCTCGATCGCCACGCCCATCTCCGCGACGGCCGGGACCTCGATGCGCTGCAGCGCCGGGTAGATCTCGTCCGGCAGCGCCTCGTGGTTCTCCTCCGGCTGCTGCCAGCCGGCGTTGGGCCCGTAGCGCTCGACGTCGCCGTAGCCGATGTGCGGCTGGGTCTGGAAGCCCTCCCACTTCCCGCCGGCGATCTCGGTGTTGTAGCGGTCCGCCATCGCCTGGTCCTCGGCGAAGTGGGCCTCGGCCTCGTCGGCCAGGCGGTTGGTGGCCGCCCGGCCCTGCTCCGCGTAGAGCAGGTTGGTGAACTGCGCGTTGCGCAGCTCGTAGACGTTGGCCGTCGCCTGCACCGGGTAGCCGACCAGCTGGAAGAACGTGTCCCGCTGGGCGGGCAGCACCCGCTTGGACAGCCGGTCGGCCTGCGCGGCGAGCTCCTGCCAGTCGGCGGTCACCCGGTCCATCTCCCGGTAGGCGGTGAGGCTGAACGGGTTGCCCTCGTCGTCGTAGAGCACCGCCGAGGGGTCGGTCCGCAGGTCCTTGGTCTCGTCGAGGCTGATCGCCCGGTTCAGCAGCTCCGGCTTCCGCCGGGACTGCAGGACGCCGTACTGGTAGAGCACCTCCGCGATGTCCTCGGCGAACGTCGGCCCGAAGTTCTCCACGGCGAAGCGCCGCTCCCACTCGTGCAGCTGGTCCAGGCCCCAGCGCTCGGTGTCCCAGGCGAAGTCGAGGAAGAACTGCGTGGGCACCTCGTTGCCCTTCAGGTCACCGACGTTGGTGACCCACAGGTCGGAGATGCCGGCGCTGGCCGACTGCTCCAGCTGCTCCCACAGGTTCGGCAGCGACGTGGTGTCGACCCACTTGTAGTTGCGGCCGTCGCCCACGTAGTCGAAGTGGTAGTAGAGGCCGAAGCCGCCGGGGCGGGCGTCGGAGGGCTGGGGCAGCTTGCGCATGTTGCCCCAGTTGTCGTCGGTCATGATCACCGTGACGTCCTCGGGAGCGCGCAGCCCCTCGTCCCAGTACCGCTGGACCTCCTTGTAGAGGGTCCACACCTGCGGCGTCTGGTCCGCCGGCTTGCCGGTGACCTCCTCGATGATCCGCCGCTGGGTGGCGATGATGTCCTCCATCAGCGCGATGCCGGCGCCGTCCTCGAGGGCGACGTCGCCGTTGCCGCGCATCCCGATGGTGACCAGCCCCTCGATGTCCTGGTCGACCATCCGCTGGATGCCCTCCCGCCAGTAGGCCTCGATCGCGGCGCGGTTGCGGCGGAAGCTCCACTCGCCGGTGCCGCCGTAGGGGTCCGAGCCAGGCTCGACGATGTTGCCCTCCGCGTCCCGCTTGGCCGGGACCGCGTGCCGGTTCCACTCCTCGATGCCGCGCAGCATCGGCGCCTCGTGCGAGGTGCCCATGACCACGCCGTAGCGGCTGGCGGTCTCGTGGTTGGCCGGGTCGTCCTCGGCGAAGGCGCGGCCCCACACGGCCGGCCACAGGTAGTTGGCCTTCAGCCGCAGCATGGTCTCGAAGACCTGGCCGTAGAACTCGGCGTTGAAGCCGTTGGGGAAGCCCTCCGCCTCGCCCGGGCCGAAGAACTGCGGGGCCCAGCGGCCCAGCTGCGGGTTCTCGTCGTTGATGAAGAAGCCGCGGTACTTGACGTCCGGCGTGCCCTGGGTGTGCCGGCCGGGCAGCACGTACACCGTCTCCCGGTGCCGGGGCACGACGTCGTTCCAGAACTGCCACGGCGAGACGCCGATCCCGCGGGAGACGTCGTACGCGCCGTAGATCGTGCCCCGCTGGTCGCTGCCGGCGATGACCAGGGCCTGCTCGACGCCGGGCATCGGGTCCTCGACGACCTGCTGGAGCGAGGTCTCCCACTCCCCGGCGACGCCGGAGACGTCGACCTTCCCCGCGGCGACGAGCGAGTCGACCAGCGGGCTGTGGCCGATCGTCCCGACGATGACGACCTCGCGCTCGGCGGGGACGGCGCCGGTGACGACCTTCGGCGTCTGCCCGGTGACCTGGGCGATGTCCTCGGCGAGGTCGCCGACGGCGCGCCGGACGCCTTCGAACTCACCCGGGTCGACCACCAGGGTGGCGGCCCTGCCGGGGACGGCGAGGGGGAAGCGGCCGGGGCCGCCGGCGTACGCGAGGTAGGCGCCCGGGTCGGTCGGCGCGGTGGCCGGCTGGCCGGGTGCGCCGGCGGGGGGAGGGGCCGCCGACGCCGAGGTGGCGCCGGCCGGCACGGTCAGGGCGAGCGCCAGGCCGACCAGGAGTGCGCGGTGCGGAGTGCGCCGCCACCTCCCTGGCTGACCGGCGCCACGCCGGGAGGGCGGGCGTAGACGGAGGGCGGTTGAGCTCATGTCCGGCTCCACGGTGAGGGACGGATGGGCGGGCGGGGCTGCCCGGACACGTCGTTCCGAGAAGTTCCGGAACCTGTGTCCGCCGTCACCGTAGGGAGGTCGGAAAGCGGTGGCAATGCTGGGAGCCGGATCAGTTCCGGGACTCACGCAGGTGTAGTGCGTCCCGCTGTCGGGCATGTCGGACCGGTCGAGAAACGGCACCGCACGCACCCACGGGAGACCGTCCATGGCTCGCTCCATCGCCGACCAGACCGTTGCCGAACTCGGCGGACCGACCAGCGTCCTCGTCCGCCAGCGCGAGGACCACGCGGAGCTGGGCCGGCTGCTCGCCGAGCTCGACGGCACGATCGGCCGGGAGCAGGAGCAGGTGCTGCGGAAGATCGACCGGCTCGTGTTCAGCCACGCGTTCGCGGAGGAGACCGTGCTCTGGCCGGTCATCCGGCGGGTCCTGCCCGACGGCGACGCGCTGACCCGCCAGGTCGAGGAGGAGCACCAGGAGGTCAACGAGCTGGTCACCCGGCTGGAGGCGCTCGGCCACGACGACCCCCGGCGGGCCGAGACCCTCGATCGGCTGGTCGAGGTGCTGAACGAGGACGTCCGCGACGAGGAGGACGTGATGTTCCCCCGTCTGCAGGAGGCCCTCGACGCGAAGGCGCTGCGTCGGCTCGGGCTGCAGTGGGAGGTCGCCCGCCGGGTCTCCCCGACCCGGCCGCACCCCACCGTCTCCCGCCGTCCGCCGGGCAACGCCGTCTCCGGCCTGCCGCTGTCGCTGCTGGACCGCACCCGCGACCTGGTCGACGCCGGCGTGCAGCGCGCCCCGGAGCGCTTCGCCCCCGCCGGCGAGACGGTCAGCCGGGGACTGGCCGCGGCGGCCGGCTGGGTCGAGCGGGTGCCGCTGGCCCGCCGGGGCGACGGGCCGCCCACCGCCCGCTGACCCGGCGACCGGCTGGCGTGGTCTGATCGAGGCGAACGGCCGGCACCGGCGCCGGCCCCGCCAGAGGAGCCGCATGTCCGGTGAGGTCCTGCTCGAGGTGGACGGCGGCGTCGCGGTCGTCACGCTCAACGCCCCGGAGCGCCGCAACGCCCTGACGCCGGCGATGGCGGGGGAGCTGATCGCCGCCTTCGACGAGGCCGACGCGCGACCCGAGGTCGGCGCCGTGGTGGTCCGCGGTGTCGGCCGGTCCTTCTGCGCCGGCGGTGACGTGCAGACGCTGACCGCCGCCGGGCAGGACCCGGCCGAGCCGGTGGCCTACGCCGACATGGGCGCCATCTACGACTCGTTCCTGCGGCTGGGCCGGGTGCAGGCCCCGACCGTCGCCGCGGTCCGCGGCTCGGCGGTCGGCGCGGGGATGAACCTGCTGCTCGCCGCTGACCTGCGGATCGTCGCGCGGGACGCCCGGCTGCTGTGCGGCTTCCTCAAGCGCGGGATGCACCCCGGCGGCGGGCACTTCGTGCTGCTGTCCCGGCTGGTCGGGCGCGAGGCGGCGGCGGCGATGGCGCTGTTCGGCGAGGAGCTCGACGGCGCGGCGGCGGTGCGGCTGGGCCTGGCCTGGGAGACCCACGACGACGACGCGGTCGAGGACCGGGCCCGCGAGCTCGCCGCCCGGGTGGCCCGCGACCCGGAGCTCGCCCGGCTGGCGGCGACCAGCTTCCGGACCGAGACCGGTCCGCCCCAGCTCGACTGGGAGGCCGCCAGCCAGTATGAGCGGCCGGCCCAGATGTGGTCGATGCGCCGTTCGGCCGGCTGACGACAGGGCCGGGAGCATCGCAGCGAGGAACGAGCGAGGAGCGGACCGGGCCGCGGAGTCAGCCTGGGGTGCACGGCTGACCGGCCCACCGACCGGCCCGTTGTTCGGGTCAACTCGGCGCCGCCGCTGCCGTTGATCGATGCGGATCGACACAGCAGTCACAGGAGCACCAGCCGGGGGAGGGGTCGCATGGCGCTCAGCGTGCGGACGAACCTGCCCGCCATGTCCGCCCAGCGGCACCTGACCGTCGCCGCCGGGGGTGCGGCGCGCTCAATCGAGCGGCTGTCCTCGGGCCTGCGGGTCAACCGGGCGGCCGACGACGCCGCGGGCCTGGCCGTCTCCGAGGGGCTGCGCGCGCAGATCGGCGGCATCGGGCAGGCCCTGCGCAACGCCCGCGACGCGATCAGCGTCGTGCAGACCGCGGAGGGCGCGCTGTCCGCGAGCACCTCGATCCTCCAGCGGATGCGCGACCTCGCCGTCCAGGCCGCGAACGTCGGGAGCCTCGACCTGGGTGCCCGTCGCACGCTGCAGGCCGAGGTCGTCCAGCTGAAGGCGGAGCTCACCCGGATCGCCGCGACGACGACGTTCGCCGGCACCGCCCTGCTCGACGGCAGCTACCGCGGGGTCTTCCAGGTGGGCGCCGACGCCGGAGAGACGATCCACGTCGCCGTCGACCGTGCGCTCGACACGCTGGGGCTCGGGCTCGAAGGGCTCAACGTCGCCAGCATCGAGACGTCGCCGCCCGCCGTGGTCCCGGCCCGCGGGCGCGTCGTCGACCCGGCCGCGGGCGAGATCCGGATCACCGGGGCCACGACCGCTCCCGGCGGCATCCCCGGTCTGCGCGGCAGCGTGCGGCTGGGCGCCGTCCAGCTCGACCTGGCCTCGATCACCTACACCAGCACCGACGGGGTTCCCGGTGTCAGCACCGTCGAGGCGCTGGACCAGCTCAACGCCGCAGCGGCGGCCGCGGGCATCACGCACCGACCGGACCCGTTCGCCCTGGACGGCGCCGACCTGGTCTTCCGCGGACCGGAGCCCGGCAGCGACGCGGAGGCCGACGGGGCCGCCGAGGTCGAGTTCGTCGTGGACGGCACACCCCCGGCCGGCGGCGTGACGACCTGGGCGGCCCGGTACTCGTTCCCGCCCGCACCCGGGGTGCTGCTCTTCCGGGACCACCCGCCGGTCGAGCTGCCGGAGCTGCGCGGCCGGGTCTCCGCCGACGGGCAGGCGGTCGAGCTGGGCGCGGTCGCGTACGTGGACACCGACGGGAACGGCGAGATCGGCGCGGCGGAGGCGCTGGCGCAGCTGAACGACGCCGCGCAGGCGGCCGGGCTCACCGTGGACCCGCAGGCGTTCCAGGTCCTGTTCCACGCCGGGGGGCGGGGCACCGCCTTCTGGGGCGCGACCCCGCCGGACGGCGCGACACCGGACGAGCTGGCAGCACTCACCCCCGTCTTCACCCCCGCGCCCCACCCGATCGACCAGATCGACGACGCGCTGGCGCTGGTCTCCGCGGCGCGGGCCGACCTCGGCGCGGTGCAGAACCGGCTGGGGCACACCATCGCCAGCCTGGGCGTGGCGCTGGAGAACACCACCGCGGCGCGGTCCCGGATCGTGGACGCCGACATGGCCCAGGAGGCGGCGGCGCTGGCGCGCAACCAGATCCTCGTCCAGGCCGGCACCTCGATGCTCGGCCAGGCCACCGTCTCCGCCGATCGGGTGCTGACCCTGCTGGGCGGCTGACACACATCGGGCCCGGCTCCTGGGCAGGAGCCGGGCCCGATGGTCGAACGCAGGGTCAGGTGGTCTGCTGACGCTTCGGCTCGTCCCGGGCGTCCAGCTGGATCTCCTTCTCCGCGCGGGGCACGCCGGCCTTCAGCTCCTTCGTCCGCTCCATCTCGGCGTCGAACTCGATGCCGAACAGCAGGGCGAGGTTGATCAGCCAGAACCAGATCAGGAAGATCACCACACCGGCCAGCGCCCCGTAGGTGGCGTTGTAGCTGCCGAAGTTCGCCACGTAGAAGGCGAACAGCGCGGAAGCGACGACCGCGACCAGGATCGCCACGCCGGCGCCGGGACTGATGAACTTGAAGCCGCGGAGCTTGGCGTTCGGGGTGGCGTAGTAGAGGACCGCGATCATCAGTGCCAGCAGCACCAGGATGACCGGCCACTTCACCCAGGTCCAGATGGTCAGCACGGTCTCGCCGAGGCCGATGGCCTGGCCGATCGCGTCGACGACCGGGCCGCTGAGCACCAGCATCGCCAGGATCAGCGCGGCGAAGAGGATGCCGATCAGCGTGACCAGCAGCTGCAGCGGCTTCAGCTTCCAGATCTTGCGGCCCTCACGGGTCTCGTAGACCACGTTGGCCGCCCGGGTGAAGGCGCCGACGTAGCCCGACGCCGTCCAGATGGCGCCCAGCAGACCGAGGACCAGACCGAAGCCGGCGGCACCGGGACTGCCGGCGACCTGCTGGATCACCGGGTTCAGCGTCTCGGCAGCGTCGTCCGGGACGACCTCGGTGAGCGCCGTGGTGAGTTCCTCCGGGTCGGTGAGCAGCCCGACGATGGAGGCGAGCGCGGTCAGCGCCGGGAACAGCGCCAGCACGCCGTAGTAGGTGAGCGAGGCTGCCCAGTCGGTCAGGCCGTCCTCGCTGAACTCCTTCACCGTGCGCTTGAACGTGCCACCGGTGGTGGGCTTGGGGTCGGCGCCGGTGGGCGCGAAGTCGGCCCGCTCGTGCGTGATGTTGTCGTCGTCCGGCGCGATGTCGCGGGCGGCGTTCGGTTCGTTGGGGGAGGTGTCCCCCTGAGCGCCCTGCTGGGCGCCCCGTGCTCGTGCTCCGGCCATCAGGCCCTCCGGTGTGCCGCTGGTCTGTGTCGGAGCTGCGGTTCCCACTCCGGGTGCCGGTCACGCCTGCGGAGGACGCATTCCAGTAACGGCCGTTCCTGACGGGTGGACCAGGGGTGAACACCCGGAGAACACGGCCGCTCCCGACCGCGCCGCTCCGGGGAGCGACGAGCATCACATCGAATCGACCGAAGAAGTCTCCCCAGGGACGGTTCGCCGGCGACGGAACGGGCACCGATCCGCCCAGAACGGCAACCGCTGGCTCCCCCCGGCGGTCCCCGAGAGGAAGTGTGGAGCAGACAGATGGTGTTGTGGCCGGCGGTGACCCTGGTCGGTTTCCTGGTGCTGACCGCCCTGGTGATCGCGATGGGCACCCAGTCGACGGCGCGCTGGGAGGCGGAGAAGCGGGCGGCGTCCGCCCCGCGGGCCCGGCACGCGGCCCCCGAGGGCGTTCGCGCCACGGCGGCCCTGTAGCCCCTCCCCGTACGCGCCCGACGGCGGTCTCCCGGCTGGGAGGCCGCCGTCGTCGCGTTCAGAGCCAGTCGGGCGGGGTGTCCAGCACCGTCCGGTCCAGCGAGGCCAGCAGCGCCAGCTGCGGCCCGACCTTCGGCAGCTCCCAGCGCTGGAAGAACCGTGCTGCCTGCCGCTTGCCGGCGTAGAAGGGGCCGTCCCGGCCCTCCTCGTCCCGCCCCTCAGTGGCCAGCGCCTGTTCCAGCCACAGCCAGCCGACGACGACGTGCCCGACCGCCTCCAGGTACACCGTCGCGTTGGCGAGCGCCTGCTCCGGGTCACCGTCGGCCCACACGGCTCCGGTGACCGCGCCGATCCGCGGCACCAGCGCGTCGAGGGTGGCGGCGAGGTCGGCCCAGGCGGTCTCCCGGGCCCGCTGGGTGGTGGCGGCGATGGTCTCGGCCAGCAGGGCCAGGCCCGCGCCGCCGTCGGCCACCACCTTGCGGCCCAGGAGGTCCAGCGCCTGGATGCCGTGGGTGCCCTCGTGGATCGGGTTGAGCCGGTTGTCCCGGTAGAACTGCTCGACGGGGAAGTCCCGGGTGTAGCCGGCGCCGCCGAGCACCTGGACGGCCAGGTCGTCCGCGGCCAGGCACCACTGCGAGGGCCAGCTCTTCGCGATCGGGGTGAGCACCTCCAGCAGGAGGTGGGCCCGGGCTCGCGCGTCCTCGGTCTCCGCCGTCCGCTCCTCGTCGACGAGCCGCGCGCAGTACAGGCCGAGCGCCAGCCCGCCCTCCACGTAGGACTTGGCCGCCAGCAGCATCCGCCGCACGTCGGGGTGCTCGATGATCGGCACCGGGGCAGCCCCGCCGTCGCCCGCCCGCCCCTTCCCGGTCAGCGGGCGGCCCTGGGTGCGGGTGCGTGCGTAGTCGAGGGCGTGCAGGTAGCCCGTGTAGCCGAGTGCGGTGGCGCCCATCCCGACGCCGATCCGCGCCTCGTTCATCATGTGGAACATGTAGGTCAGGCCGCGGTGCTGCTCACCGACCAGGAAGCCCACGGCACCGGGGCGGCCGTCGGGGGTGTAGCCGCCCTCACCGAAGTTGAGCAGGGTGTTCGTCGTCCCGCGGTAGCCCATCTTGTGGTTGAGCCCGGCCAGCACGACGTCGTTGCGCTCACCGAGGCTGCCGTCCGCACGCACGAGGAACTTGGGCACGATGAACAGCGAGATGCCCTTCACGCCGGGCGGGCCGCCGGGGACCTTGGCCAGCACCAGGTGGACGATGTTCTCGGTGAGCTCGTGGTCGCCTGCCGAGATCCACATCTTGGTGCCGGTCAGCCGGTAGCTGCCGTCGTCCTGCGGCTCCGCGCGGGTGGCGATGTCGGCCAGCGACGAGCCGGCCTGCGGCTCCGACAGCGCCATCGTGCCGAACCAGCGCCCCTCGGCCATCGGCGGCACGAAGGCGTGCACCTGCTCGGGCGTGCCGTGCGCGACCAGCAGGTTGGCGTTGGCCATGGTGAGGAACGGGTAGGCCGAGGTGCCGATGTTCGCCGCCTGGAACCACGCGTGCACCGCCTGGTTCACCACCGCCGGCAGCTGCAGCCCGCCCAGCTCCTCGGGCAGCGCCGCGGCGGTCATCCCGGCGTCGGCGAACACCCGCAACGCCGCGGCGACCTCCGGGATCAGCTGCACCCGGCCGTCGACGACGTGCGGCTCGTGCTCGTCGGCCGCCCGGTTGTGCGGTGCGAAGTGGTCGGTGGCGATCTCCGCGGCGAGCTCGAGCACCGCGTCGAAGGTCTCCCGCGAGTGCTCGGCGTAGCGGGGGCGCTTCGTCAGCATCTCGACCTGCAGCCACTCGTGCAGCAGGAACTCCAGGTCGCGGGCGCTGAGGATCGACGACGGGGACACGGGCTCCTCCAGGCGACGGCGGTGTCGGTGGGCCGGGGCCCTGCCGCCAGGCTAGGCCGGGTGTCCGGGGCAGGCCGGTCGGGTAGGGGCCGGGCATGGACCTGTCCACGATCGTGACCCGCGCGACGAGCCTGGCCGGCGAGGCCGGCAGCAGCGCGCTCAAGCAGCTGCAGCACATCCGGGTGCCCGGGGTCGGTCAGTCCTCGGTCACCGACGACCCGCGGACGGCGGCCCGGCGGTGGCGGGCGGTGACCGTGCTGACCGACGCCGACGCCCTGCGGACGACGCCGCCCGCGCCGCTGACGGCCTTCGGCGACCGGCTCGAGGTCCGGGTGACCCCGGCGCCGGGCGACCGGGGTGCCGAGCTGGCCGCCCGCTTCCGCGGCCCGGTGACGAAGGACGAGATCGGCGAGCTCCGCGCGGCGCTGCGGGAGGCCAAGCAGCTGGTCGAGGTGGGCCAGGTGCTGCGGGTCGAACCGCAGCCGCACGGCCACCGCAAGGAGACGCCGCAGGGCGCCGTCCTGGACGGCATGACCCGCGACGCGGGCAAGGAGGGAGTGCTGTGAAGGCCGCGACCTGGACCGGGGTGAACGAGGTCTCCGTCGAGGAGGTCCCCGAGCCGCAGCTGCTCAACGACCACGACGTCATCCTGAAGATCACCCAGTCGGTCACCTGCGGCTCGGACCTGCACCTGGTGGGCGGCTACATCCCGTTCATGCGCGCCGGTGACGTGCTGGGCCACGAGTTCATCGGCGAGGTCGTCGAGGCCGGGCCCGCCGTGCGGAACCGGAAGGTGGGCGACCGGGTCGTCGTCGCGCCGTTCGCCGCCTGCGGCAACTGCTGGTACTGCAAGCAGGAGCAGTACTCGCTCTGCGACAACGGCAACGCGAACCCGGGCATCACCGAGGGGCTGTGGGGCCAGAGCCCCGGTGGCTGCTTCGGGTACTCCCACGCGATGGGTGGCTACGCGGGCAGCCACGCCGAGTACATGCGGGTGCCCTACGCCGACGTCGGCACCTTCGCCGTCCCCGAGGGTGTCTCCGACACCCGGGCGCTGTTCGCCTCCGACGCCGCGTCGACCGGCTGGATGGGCGCGGACCTGGCAGGCACGAAGCCCGGGGACGTCGTCGCCGTCTGGGGCGCCGGTGGGGTGGGCCAGATGGCCGCCCGGGCGGCGGTGCTCCTGGGCGCCGAGCAGGTCGTCGTCCTGGACCGGGTGCCCGAGCGGCTGGCCCAGGTGCGCGAGCACGTGGGTGCCGAGGCGGTCGACTACACCACCACCGACGTGCTGGCGGAGCTGCGCGAGCGCACCGGCGGCCGCGGTCCGGACGTCTGCATCGAGGCGGTCGGCATGGAGGCGCACAGCCCCGGTGCGCCGGGCGTCTACGACCAGGTCAAGCAGCAGTTGCGGCTGCAGACCGACCGGCCCACCGCGTTGCGCGAGGCGATCATGGCCTGCCGCAAGGGCGGTTCGGTGTTCAGCCTCGGCGTCTTCGCCGCGATGGTGGACAAGTTCCCGATGGGCGCGGTGATGAACAAGGGCCTGACCCTGCGCGGCGCCCAGGTGCACGCCCAGCGGTACATCCCCGAGCTGCTGGAGCGGATGGCCCGCGACGAGCTGGTCACCGAGCACCTGGCCACCCACACGATGCCGCTGTCCGAGGCGCCGCGGGGGTACCAGATGTTCAAGGACAAGTCCGACGGCTGCGTGCGGGCGGTCTTCGAGCCCTGACACCCGAGGCGACGCACCCGCCCGCCAGTTGATCATCGGCAGTGCGTCGCGGGACACGCCGATCGCCGGCGTGTCCCGCGACCACATGCCCATGATCAACACGGGTTGACCCCGCAGGACGACGACGGCCCCCTCTCCTGGCGGCGAGGGGGCCGTCGTCGGTGCACCGTCAGTCGCGCGGTCGACCCGCGCCGTCGGGCAGGTGATCGGCGGGCAGGCTGGCCAGCCCGGTCGGCTGGTCCGGCGCGGCCTCGTGCCGGCCACCCTCGGGACGGTCCTCGTCCGCCTCGGCGGCCTCCTGCCGGCCGCCTTCCGTCGAGCCGCCCTCGGCCAGCCGTCGGTCGGTGCGGTCGGCGTCCTCCACCGGCGGCAGCGTGGACGTCGGCGCCGCGGCGCCGGCGGCGTTGGCGCCCGCCAGCGCCGGGTCGTCCGCGGCGGGGTCGCCGGCCTCACCGGCACCGGCCTGCTGGGCCTGGATCCCCGACTGGGTCCGCAGGGCCAGCTGCGGCAGGAAGACCAGCACGAGGAAGCCGAGCGCGACGACGCCGGCGGCGATGAGGAACACCAGGTCCAGGGCGCTGCTGAAGCCCTCCTGGAACGGGCGGACCAGCAACGGGAACTGCTGGATGGCGGTGGTGTCCGACAGCAGCGACTCGGTGCCGACCTGCTGCAGCTGCTGGGCCTGGGCGGCGGCGTCGGGGTTGCCCGCGGCGACCCGGCCGACGGCGTCGCCGACCTCCTGTGGCAGCCGGGTGAACAGCACCGACAGGAAGATCGCCGTGCCCAGGGTGCCGCCCATCTGCCGGAAGAACGTGACCGAGGAGGTGGCGACGCCGATCTCCCGCGGGCTGACCGCGTTCTGCACCGCGAGGATGACCGGCTGGAAGTTGAAGCCCAGGCCGAGGCCCAGCATGACCATGAACGGCACCAGGGCCCACACCGAGGTCTCGGCGTCGACGATGAGGGAGAGGCTGACCAGCGCGGTCACCATCAGCCCGACGCCGATGAGCGGGAAGGGCCTGTAGGTGCCGGTGCGGGCGATGAACTGCCCGGAGAAGACCGAACCCAGCATGATGCCGAGCACCAGCGGGATCATCTGCAGGCCGGCCACCGTCGGGCTGGAGCCGTGCACGACCTGCAGGTACTGGGGCAGCAGCAGGATCCCGCCGAACATGCCCATCCCGAGCACGATGCTGGACAGCCCGCTGACGGCGAAGGTGCGGTTGCGGAACAGCCGGATCGGCAGCAGGGCGTCGTCGCCGTAGGCGCGCTCGGCCAGCACGAAGGCCACCAGGCCGACGACGCCGATCGCGTAGCAGGCGATCGAGGTGGCGCTGCCCCAGCCCCAGGTGCGGCCCTGCTCGGCGACGATCAGCAGCGGCACGAGGGCGACGACCAGTGCGAGCGCGCCGGGCCAGTCGATCCGGTGCTTGCGCGGGGTGTGCGGCAGGTGCAGGACGGCGGCGACGACGACCAGCGCGATCGCACCGATCGGCACGTTGACCAGGAAGATCCAGCGCCAGCCGGCGACGCCGAGGATCGACTCCTGCCCCGACAGCGCCCCGCCGATGACCGGGCCGAGCACGCTCGAGGAGCCGAAGACGGCCATGAAGTAGCCCTGGTACTTGGAGCGCTCCCGCGGCGGCACGATGTCGGCGATGATCGCCAGCGCCATCGACATCAGGCCGCCGGCACCGATGCCCTGCACGGCGCGGAACCCGGCCAGGGAGTACATCGACCAGGCGAACGTGCACAGGAGCGAGCCGAGGACGAAGACGATGATCGCGAACAGGAAGAACGGCCGCCGGCCGTAGATGTCGCTCAGCTTCCCGTACAGCGGGGTGGCGATCGTCGAGGTGATCAGGAAAGCCGTCGTGGCCCAGGCCTGCTGGTCGTAGCCGTTCAGGTCGTCGGCGATGGTGCGGATCGCGGTGGAGACCACCGTCTGGTCCAGCGCGGCCAGGAACATGCCGAGCATCAGCCCGACGAGGATCGTGAGGATCTGCCGGTGGGTGAACACCCCGGAGGCGTCCGGGGCGGCGGCGGCCGCGCGGGCCTCCCGCCGGTCGGCCGCGGACGCGCGGTCGCTGGTCTGGGTCATCGGTCCTTCTCGGGGGAGTCCACGGGTCCGCCGGCGGCGGAGCCCAGGGTGGGGAGGTGGTCGGTGAGGTCCTGCACGAACCGGCGCAGCTGGGCGGTGAAGCCGGCCAGCTCACCCGGTGCCCAGTCCGCGGTCACCGCGGCGAGCAGCGCGTCGCGCTCCTGGCGGAGCTGGTCGAGCACCGCCTCGCCGGCCGGGGTGACGACCAGCCGGCTCACCCGGCCGTCCTGCTCGTCGGCGACCCGGCGTACCAGCCCACGGTCGACGAGCAGGGTGACGTGGCGGCTCACGGTGGACGGATCGGCGTGCACCAGCTCGGCGAGGGCGCCCTGGCGCAACGGGCCGAGACGGGTGAGGGGGAACAGCAGCACGTGGGCGGCGCGCTCGCGCGCGTCGCCGCCGGCCCCGCCGGTCGGGCCGGCGGCCTTGAGCGCGTGCATGACGCGCATCAGCCGGGCCAGCTCGTCGGAGAGCGACGTCGGCGTGCCGGCGGCCGGGGCGGTGCCTGGTGGGGTGCCCGGTGCGGACGCGAGCTCGGTCACAGCGTCTCCGGTCGTCGATTGTGCGGACGGCGCCGCGCTGCGCCGGGAACGGTTGCACTCTACAAACCGTTGCGCCATGCATGCAACAAGTTGTGCGGAGCATGCAGTGTGACGCGGGCGACGTCCGGGCCGGGGATGGGACGCTGGAGGCCGTCCGCACCGGAGAGGAACCCCGAACGACCGTGAGCACCCCGCACGACGAGCTGCGCTCGCGGCTGTCCGCGTTGACCCTCGCCGACGAGCACCGGCTCCGCCGGCGCCTCGACGGCACCCGGCGCACCAAGGACTCGGCCGCCCGCGCCCGCCAGCGCGAGCGGATCAGCGAGGACGTCGCCGCCGCGGAGGCCCGCATCGCCGCGCGGCGCGCCGCCGTCCCGGTGGTCGCCTACCCCGACGAGCTGCCGGTGAGCCAGCGACGCGACGACATCGCCGCAGCCGTCCGCGACCACCAGGTCGTCGTCGTCGCCGGCGAGACCGGATCGGGCAAGACCACCCAGCTGCCGAAGATCCTGCTCGAGCTCGGCCGCGGGGTGCGTGGTCGGATCGGGCACACCCAGCCGCGGCGCATCGCCGCCCGGACGGTGGCCGAGCGGATCGCCGAGGAGATCGGCACCCCGCTGGGCGACGTCGTCGGCTGGAAGGTGCGGTTCACCGACGAGGTGGGCGACCGGACGCTGGTCAAGCTGATGACCGACGGCGTGCTGCTGGCCGAGGTGCAGCGCGACCGGATGCTCCGCCAGTACGACACGATCATCATCGACGAGGCGCACGAGCGGAGCCTCAACATCGACTTCCTGCTGGGCTACCTGGCCCGGCTGCTGCCGCGCCGGCCGGACCTGAAGCTGGTGATCACCTCCGCGACGATCGACGTCGACCGGATCGCCAAGCACTTCTCCGGCCTCTCGGTCGCCCCTGACCGCCAAGATGGCCATTCTGGCGGCCAGGAAGGCGAGGGGGACGGCGGGCAGGTGCCCGTCGTGGAGGTCAGCGGGCGCACCTACCCGGTCGAGGTCCGCTACCGGCCGGTGGTCGACCCCGACGACCCGGACGCCGACCCCGACCGCGACCAGGTGAGCGCGATCGTCGACGCCTGCACCGAGCTGATCGCCGAGGGGCCGGGCGACGTGCTGGTCTTCCTCGCCGGTGAGCGGGAGATCCGGGACACCGCCGAGGCGCTGGGCGGGGTGACGGAACGGTCCGGCGCACCGATCGAGGTGCTCCCGCTCTACTCCCGGCTGTCGGCCGCCGACCAGCACAAGGTCTTCCAGGCGCACACCGGCCGGCGGATCGTGCTGGCCACCAACGTCGCCGAGACGTCGCTGACCGTGCCGGGCATCAGGTACGTCGTCGACCCCGGGACCGCCCGGATCTCCCGGTACAGCCATCGCACCAAGGTCCAGCGGTTGCCGATCGAGCCGATCAGCCAGGCCTCGGCCCGGCAGCGGTCGGGCCGGTGCGGGCGCACCAGCGAGGGCATCGCGATCCGGCTGTACAGCGAGGACGACTACGACGGTCGCCCGGAGTACACCGACCCGGAGATCCTGCGCACCAACCTCGCCTCGGTGCTGCTGCAGATGGCCTCGCTGGACCTGGGCGACGTCGCCGACTTCCCGTTCATCGACCCGCCGGACCGCCGGGCGGTCGCCGACGGCCTGGCGCTGCTGGAGGAGCTCGCCGCCCTGGACGGCGAGGGCCGGCTGACCGAGACCGGCCGGGCACTGGCCGCGCTGCCGCTGGACCCGCGGATCGCCCGGATGGTCGTGGAGGCCGACCGGCGCGGGGTGCTGGAGGAGGTGCTGGTCATCGCCGCCGGGCTCACCGTGCAGGACGTGCGGGAGCGCCCGGCCGAGCACCAGCAGGCCGCCGACGAGCTGCACCGCCGGTTCGCCGACGAGAACTCCGACTTCCTCGCGTTGCTCAACCTCTGGCGGTACCTGGGGGAGAAGCAGGACGAGCTCTCCGGCAACCAGTTCCGGCGCACCGTGAAGCGCGAGTTCCTCCACTACCTCCGCATCCGGGAGTGGCAGGACCTGCACGGGCAGCTGCGCAGCACCGCCCGTCGGCTGGGCATGACCACCGGTGCCCTCGCGCCCGAGCCCGACGAGCGCGGGGTGACCGCCTCCCTGCTGGCCGGGCTGCTCTCCCAGGTGGGCGTGCAGGCCGAGCCCGCCAAGAACCGCGACGGCAAGCCCGGACGCCCGGGCCGGGAGTACCTGGGCACTCGCAACACCCGGTTCGTGATCGCCCCGGGCACGCCGCTGGCGAAGAAGCCGCCGCGCTGGGTGGTCGCCGCGGAGCTCGTGGAGACCAGCCGGCTGTTCGCCCGCACCGTGGCCCGGATCGACCCGGAGGTCGTCGAGCGGCTCGCCGAGCACCTGGTCAAGCGGACCTACAGCGAACCCCGCTGGGACGCCAAGCGCGGCTCGGTCGTGGCCACCGAGCGGGTCACCCTCTACGGGCTGCCGCTGGTCGTGGGCCGGCGCGTCCAGTACGGCTCGATCGACCCGGTCGTCTCCCGGGAGCTGTTCATCCGGCACGCCCTGGTGCAGGGGGAGTGGACGACCCACCACCGGTTCTGGGCGGAGAACCAGGCGGCGATCGAGCGGGTCGCCGAGCTGGAGGAGCGGGCCCGCCGCCGCGACATCCGGGTCGACGACGAGACGGTCTTCGAGCTGTACGACGAGCGGATCCCCGCCGACGTCGTCTCCACCCGGCACTTCGACCGGTGGTGGAAGCAGGCCCGCCGGGAGACCCCGGACCTGCTCACCTTCACCCCGGAGATGCTGACCAACGCCGCGGTCGCCGGGCAGGTGCAGGTCGAGGACTACCCGGACCAGGTGCAGCTGACGCAGGGGCTCACCCTGCCGCTGTCCTACGCCTTCGACCCGGGCGCGCCCGAGGACGGCGTCACCGTCGACGTGCCGCTGGGCGTGCTGGACGCCGTCGCGTCGCAGACCTCCGGTGCGTCGCTGGCCTTCACCGTGCCCGGGCTGCGGGAGGAGCTGGTCACCGAGCTGCTGCGCTCGCTGCCCAAGCAGCTGCGCCGGGGCCTGGTGCCGATCCCCGACCGGGCGCGTCAGGTGCTGCCGCTCATCGACCCGGCGGAGCCCCTGCTGCCGGCGCTGGAGCGGGAGCTGCGCCGGGCCACCTCCGTGGTCGTCCCACCCGACGCCTGGAACCCCGCGGAGGTGCCGGCGCACCTGCGGGCGACCTTCCGGGTGCTCGACGACCAGCACCGGCCGCTCGCCACCGGCAAGGACCTGGCCGCGCTGCGGGCGCAGGTCGCCCCGCAGGCCCGGGCGAGCCTGGCCCGGGCGGCGTCGACCTACGAGCGCACCGGGCAGACGAGCTGGACGTTCGGCACGCTGCCGCGCTCGGTGGAGGTGCAGCGGGGCGGGCACGTGGTCACCGCGTACCCGGCGCTGGTCGACGAGGGGGAGACGGTCGGCGTCCGGGTGGTCGCCACCGAGGCGGAGGCGACCCGGCTGGGCTGGCGCGGGGCCCGGCGCCTGCTGCTCCTGACCGTCGGTCCGCCGGTGAAGCAGGTGGTCAAGGGGATCGGCCCGCGCAGCCGGCTGGCGCTGCAGTTCAACCCGGACGGGGAGATCCCGGACCTGGTCGCCGACTGCGCCGACGCCGCCGCCGACGAGCTGGTCGCCGCGGCCGGCGGTCCGCCGCGGGACGAGGCGGCCTGGGCCGCGCTGGTCGAGGCGGCTCGCACCCAGTTGCTGCCGCTGACCAGCGACGCCGTCCGGCGGGTCGAGGCGGTGCTCACCCAGGCGCGCGAGGTGGCCGTCGCCATCGGTGCGGCACCGGGACGGCGGGTGCCCGAGGCGGCGATCACGGACCTGCGCCGGCAGATGGGCGGGCTGCTGCACAAGGGGTTCGTGGCGGCGGCCGGCCGACGGCGGCTGCCGGACCTGGTGCGCTACCTGACCGCGATGGCCTACCGGCTGGAGCGGCTGCCGGCCAACGCGGCTCGGGACGCCCTGCTGATGGAGACCGTCGCCGCGGTCACCGCCGAGTACGAGCAGCTGCGTCGGCAGGTGCCGGCCAGCGGTGCGCCGGACGACCCGGTCGCGCGCGTGCGGTGGATGGTCGAGGAGCTGCGGGTGGGGCTGTTCGCCCAGGCGGTGGGCACCCCGCGGCCGGTCTCGGAGCAGCGGGTCTACAAGGCGATCGACCAGCTGCTGCCCTGAGTCGGGCGGTCAGGCCCGGTCCTGGCCGGCCTCCCTGAGCAGGGTGGAGATCCGCTGCCGGGTGACGCCGAACAGCGCGGCGATGCGGTTGATGCTCACGCCCTCGGCCTGCAGCGCCGTCGCCTGCTCCCGCCGCCAGGTGTGCCCAGCGGCGGACAGCGTGCCGAGCACCGCGCTGATGCTCTCGACCACGAGAGGACGACGCTCCCCGGTCACGACCTCGAGCCAGGGTCGGCCGTTGCGACGGGCCTCGAGCAGCTTCTCCGCGCGGTCACGGGCGTGCTCCAGCTGGGCCACGCAGGCGTCCAGCTCGGTGACCAGCTGGGCCAGCGCCCGGGTGGCCGGGTCGTCGGGGGGTCCGGCGCCGGTCATGGCGGCTCCTCGTCGGGAAGGCGGTGGGTGACCGGTTCAGTAGCACACTATCTAACGACACCCCTATTGCATGCAATAGGGGTTGCGTCAGCGCGCTGCTGATGGGATGGTCGTCCGCAATCCAGTCGCGCTGCGCTGGTCCGGACCGGAACGAGGCCACGATGTCCACCTTCACCGCAAGCGTCGACCTGCCTCCGATCCCGGGCAGCGTCCTGCTGGCCCGTCGGCTGGTCCGGGACGTGCTGCGCGCCTGGGGCGTCCCGCAGGACCGGGAGGACGCCGAGCTGCTGGTGACCGAAGTGGTGGCCAACGTCGTCGACCACGCCGGTGCCGACTCCTTCACCCTGGAGCTGACGCTGGCCGGCGCCTGGTTGCGCATCGCGGTCGTGGACGGCTCCGCCATCCGCCCGGTGGTCCGGGCGCTGGACCACGAGGCCGAGCGGGGCCGGGGCATGCGGCTGGTGGATGCGATCGCCGACCGCTGGGGGGCCGAGGACCACCGGGACGGCAAGCGGGTCTGGTTCGAGCTCGCGCCGGTCGCCGTGGGTGAGCCGCCCGCCGGCTGACCCACGGCGTTTGCACCCCTGGGGCAGCGGGGAGGGCCGCTGGGACAGCAGCCCAGTGGACGACGGGAGTCGAGATGACCGAGCCCAGCAACGTGCAGCCGGCCGGCGAGGAGCTGACCGACGAGGAGATGGTGGAGGCCGTCGCCGGCTCCACCGACAGCGCTTCGGAGAACGCCGACCGTGCCGGCCGGGACTGGGACGGCGACCCCTCGCAGGCGCCCCAGCAGTGACCGCGCCGGCTGCGGGCGCCTCGGGCCCCGCGGCCGGTCGCGCTCGCGCCTGAGGTTCGCCGGCCGCAGCCCCGTCGCCAGTTCTCCGGGCGCCAGGCCTCCCGTCAGGCGGGAGCGCGCTGTGGTCGCGCTCACATGCTGTGGCACCGTGTGCCGGTCCACGTCGCCGTCGACGAAGGCAGGCGCATGAGCATCCTCGGCACCCGGGTCGTCCGCACGGAGGACCCGCTCTTCCTCACCCGCGGGGCGGTCTACACCGACGACCTCACCGACGAGCGGCTCACCGGCGCCCTGCACGCCACGTTCGTCCGTTCCCAGGTCGCGCACGGCCGGCTGCTCTCGGTCGACACCTCCGCGGCCCTGGACGCACCGGGCGTCGTCGCGGTCGTCACCGCTGCCGACCTGGCCGACCTCGCGCCGATCCCGGCGGGCTTCCCGTTCGTCCACCCCTCGGTCACCCGCGACTGGCTGGCCCGCGACGTCGTCCGGTTCGTCGGCGACCCCATCGCCGTGGTGCTCACCGAGGAGCGCTACCAGGGGGAGGACGCCGCCGAGCTGGTGGCCGTCGACGTCGACCCGCTGCCGGCCGTGGTCGGCACCGAGGCCGCTGCGCGCGGCGACGTCCTGCTGTTCCCGGAGGCCGGCAGCAACGTGCTGGCCGCCTTCGGCGAGCCCGCGCCCGAGGACCTCTTCGCCGGCTGCGAGGTCGTGGTCACCCGGCGGATCGTCAACCAGCGGGTCGCCCCGGTGCCGCTGGAGACCCGCGCGGCGGCCGCGGTCTGGGGTGACGACGGCCGGGTCACCATCTGGTGCTCCAACCAGGGCGCCCAGCTCGCCCAGCGGGAGATCTCCGGCTGGCTCGGCCTGGACCCGGCGCTGGTGCACCTGATCACCCCCGCCGTCGGCGGGGGCTTCGGCGCCAAGATCGGCGCCGACCCGGAGTTCGCGCTGGTCGCGCAGCTGGCGAAGCTCACCGGCCGCCCGGTGCGCTGGGCGGAGAACCGCTCGGAGAACCTGGTCGGGATGCTGCACGGCCGCGGCCAGGACCAGGTGGTCACCATCGGCGGCCGCCGCGACGGGACGATCGAGGCCTACAGCCTCGTCGTCGACCAGGACGCCGGCGCCTACCCGCGCATCGGCGTCGTGCTGCCCACGCTGACGATGATGATGACGCCCGGCGTCTACGCCTTCCCCCGGGTGCACGCCCAGGCCCGGGCGATGGCCACGAACACCACCTCGATCGGTGCCTACCGCGGCGCCGGGCGGCCGGAGGCCACCGCGGCGGTCGAACGGGCGATCGACCTGTTCGCCGCGGAGATCGGCCGGGACCCGGCCGAGGTGCGGCGGACCAACCTCGTCCCGCCCTTCGACACCCCGCACACCACCCCGACCGGCGCCACCTACGACACCGGCGACTACGCCGCGGCCCTGGACAAGGCGCTGGACGCGGCCGGCTACGCGGAGCTGCGCGCCGAGCAGGCCCGCCGCCGCGCGGCCGGGGACGTGCGGCAGCTCGGCATCGGGCTGTCGGTCTACGTGGAGATCACCGGCGCGGGGGGCGAGGCCGGGGCGCCGCACGAGGACGCGAGCATCGAGGTGCACCCCGACGGCACCGCCACCGTGCTCACCGGCACCTCGCCGCACGGGCAGGGCCACGCCACCGCCTGGGCGATGATCGCCAGCGACCAGCTCGGCATCCCGATCGAGAAGATCACCGTGCTGCACGGCGACACCGACCTGGTGCCGACGGGAGGCGGCACCATGGGCTCGCGCAGCCTCCAGCAGGGCGGCGCCGCGGTGCACCAGGCCGCCGGGGAGCTGGTCGAGCTGGCCCGCGCCCGCGCCGCGGAGCGGCTGGAGGTCGACCCCGCCGACCTCGTCGTCGACCTCGGGCTGGCCGGGCTGGCGGTGGCGGGGTCCCCCGGCACGGGGGTGAGCTTCGCCGAGCTCGCCGCCGACGAGCAGCTGCTGGTGCGCACCACCTTCAGCGCCGCGGCGCCCACGTTCCCGTTCGGCGCGCACGTCGTCGTCGTCGAGGTCGACGTCGAGTCGGGCAAGGCCGAGGTGGTGCGGGTCGTGGCGGTCGACGACGCCGGCACGATCCTCAACCCGCTGCTGGCCGACGGGCAGCGGCACGGCGGGCTCGCCCAGGGGGTGGCCCAGGCGCTGCTGGAGGAGGTGCTCTACGACGCCGACGGCAACCCGCAGACCTCCACGCTGGCCGACTACCCGTTCGTCTCGGCGACCGAGCTGCCCAGCTTCGAGCTGGTGGAGACGGCCACACCCACCCCGATGAACCCGCTGGGTGCCAAGGGCATCGGCGAGGCCGGGACCATCGGCGCCACCCCGGCCACCCAGAACGCCGTCATCGACGCGGTCGCGCACCTCGGCGTCCGGCACATCGACATGCCCACGACCCCGATGCGGGTGTGGCGGGCCATCCAGCAGGCAGACCAGCAGGCGCAGCAGGAGGGGGACCAGTGAAGGTCACGATCACCGTCAACGGCGAGGAGCGCACCGACGACGTCGAGCCGCGGATGCTGCTGGCGCACTGGCTGCGCGACGCCTGCGGCCTCACCGCCACCAACATCGGCTGCGACTCGACGTCCTGCGGGGCGTGCACCGTCGTCGTCGACGGGCTGACCGTGAAGAGCTGCACCGTGCTCACCGCGCAGACCGACGGAGCACAGGTGACCACCCTGGAGGGGCTGGCCGGGCCGGACGGCGAGCTGCACCCGGTGCAGGCCGCGTTCCGCGCCGAGCACGGCCTGCAGTGCGGGTTCTGCACCCCCGGGATGGTGATGGCCGCGATCGGAGTGCTCGCCGACAACCCCGACCCCAGCGACCGGGAGGTCCGGGAGGGGCTGGAGGGCAACCTCTGCCGGTGCACCGGCTACCACAACATCGTCCGTGCGGTGCAGGCCGCGGCGCAGGCCGGGCCCGCCGCCGGTCAGGTGCCCCAGGCCCAGGAGGTGGCGGAGTGATCCCGGCACCGTTCGAGCTGGTCCGCGCCGGGTCGGTCGAGGAGGCGCTCGCCGCGCTGACCGAGCACGGCGACGACGCCAAGGTGCTCGCCGGCGGCCACTCGCTGCTGCCGCTGATGAAGCTGCGGCTGGCCGTGCCCGCCGTGCTGGTCGACATCAGCGGCATCCCCGGCCTCTCCTACGTGCGGCTCGAGGGCGCGGAGGTCGCGATCGGCGCGGGCACCCGGCACCACGAGCTGCAGCGCTCCGCCGTCGCCGGCACCGAGGTGCCGCTGCTGCCGCACGTCGCCGGCCGGGTCGGCGACCCGCAGGTGCGCCACCGCGGCACCCTCGGCGGCACCGTCGCGCACAGCGACCCCGCCTCCGACCTGCCCACCGCCCTGCTCGCCCTCGGTGGCGACGTCGTCCTGCAGGGGCCCGGCGGGCGGCGCACGGTGCCGGTGACCGAGTTCTGGCGGGGCTTCTTCGAGACGGCGCTGGAGCCCGACGAGCTGGTGGTGGAGCTACGGGTTCCGCGCACCGGCGCCGTCGGCTGGGGCTACCAGAAGTTCACCCGCCGGGAGAACGACTGGCCGATCGTCGCGGCGGCCGCCGTGCAGGGCCGCGTGGCGCTGGCGAACATGGCCGGCGCCGTCGTCCGGGCCACCGCCACCGAGGAGGCGCTGGCCGCCGGGGCGTCGATCGCGGAGGCGGCCGAGCTGGCCGACCAGGGGCTCTCGCCGTCCTCGGACATGCACGCCGACGCCGACTACCGCCGGCACCTGGCCCGGCTGCTCACCCGCCGCGCCCTGGAGCAGGCCGCCGCCTGAGCTTTCTCGCGCGAAAGCGCGCGTGCTTTCTCGCGCGGACGCGCGCGTGCTTTCTCGCGCGAAAGCGCGCGTGAGGGGCCGCCGCTACCGGGCGGGGGTGAGCATCCCGGCGCCGACCGTGGCGTTGGTGGCCTCGTCGATGAGGATGAACCGCCCGGTCGCCCGGTTGCGGTGGTAGTCGTCGACGAACAGCGGCTGGGTGGTGCGCAGCGTGACCCGGCCGATGTCGTTGAGCCCGAGGCTGCCCGCCTCCAGGTCGCGGTGCAGGGTGTTCACGTCCAGCCGGTACTGCACGTCCTTGACCATCGCCCGCACCGAGCGGGTGGTGTGCTTGACCGCCAGCCGCTGCCGGGCCTGCAGCGGCTGGTCGGACATCCAGCAGACCAACGCGTCGAGGTCCTGGGTGACCTGCGGGGCGTTGTGCGGGCGGCAGATCAGGTCACCGCGGGAGACGTCGAGGTCGTCGGCGAGCCGGACGGTGACCGACATGGGCGGGAACGCGGCGTCGACCGGGCCGTCGGGGCCGTCGATGCCGGCGATCGTCGTGGTCAGCCCGCTGGGCAGCACCTGCACCTCGTCGCCGGGGCGCAGGACGCCGCCGGCGACCCGGCCGGCGTAGCCGCGGTAGTCGTGGAAGGCGTCGGACTGCGGGCGGATGACGTACTGCACCGGGAACCGGGTGTCGACGAGGTTGCGGTCGCTGGCCACGTGCACGTGCTCGAGGTGGTGCAGCAGCGAGGTGCCCTCGTACCAGGGCATGTTCGCCGAGCGGGTGACCACGTTGTCGCCCTGCAGCGCCGAGATCGGGACGACGGTGACGTCGGGCACCTCGAGCTTGGTGGCGAAGGCGGTGAACTCCTCGCGGATGCCCTCGTAGACGGCCTCGGACCAGTCGACGAGGTCCATCTTGTTCACCGCGACCACCAGGTGCGGCACCCGCAGCAGGGAGGCGAGGAAGGCGTGCCGGCGGCTCTGCTCGACCATGCCCTTGCGGGCGTCGACCAGCACGATCGCCAGGTCGGCGGTCGAGGCGCCGGTGACCATGTTGCGGGTGTACTGCACGTGCCCGGGGGTGTCGGCGAGGATGAAGGTGCGCCGCGGGGTGGTGAAGTACCGGTAGGCGACGTCGATCGTGATGCCCTGCTCGCGCTCGGCGCGCAGGCCGTCGGTGAGCAGCGCCAGGTCGACGTAGTCGCCGCGGCTGGCCCGCTCGATCGCCGCGTACTGGTCCTCGAAGACCGCCTTGCTGTCGAACAGCAGGCGCCCGATGAGGGTGCTCTTGCCGTCGTCGACCGAGCCGGCGGTGGCGATCCGCAGGATGTCCTTGCGGGCGGTGGCGAGCTCGGCGGCCGCCTGGGAGAGAGCGCTCATCAGAAGTACCCCTCCTTCTTCCGGTCCTCCATGGCGGCGTCGCTGACCTTGTCGTCGCCGCGGGTGGCGCCGCGCTCGGTCAGCCGGGTCACCGCGATCTCGGCGATGACCTCCTCGACCGTGGTGGCGGTCGAGCGCACCGCGGCGGTCAGGTTGGCGTCGCCGACGGTGCGGTAGCGGACGCTCTCCCGCAGCACCTGCTCGCCGTCGCGCGGGGTGATGAACTCGTTGACCGCGTAGAGCATCCCCTGCCGGTCGACGACGTCCCGCTCGCGCGCCAGGTACAGCGGCGGGATGGCGATCTCCTCCTGCGCGATGTAGCCCCAGATGTCCAGCTCGGTCCAGTTGGACAGCGGGAACACCCGGATCGACTCACCGAGGTGGATCCGGCCGTTGTAGAGGTCCCACAGCTCCGGCCGCTGGTTCTTCGGGTCCCACTGGCCGAACTCGTCGCGGAAGGAGAACATCCGCTCCTTGGCGCGGGCCTTGTCCTCGTCGCGGCGGGCCCCGCCGAACAGCGCGGTGAAGCCGTGCTGCTCGACCGCGTCCAGCAGCACGGGGGTCTGGATCCGGTTGCGGGAGCCGTTGGGCTCCTCGCGCACCGTGCCGGCGGCGATCGCGTCGGGCACGGAGGCGACCACCAGCTCCACACCCAGCTCGGCGACGCGCTTGTCCCGGAACTCCAGCACCTCGGGGAAGTTCAGCCCGGTGTCGACGTGCATCACCGGGAAGGGGATGCGCGCCGGGGCGAACGCCTTGCGGGCCAGCTCCAGCATGACGATGGAGTCCTTGCCGCCGGAGAAGAGCAGCACCGGGCGCTCGGACTCCGCGGCCACCTCACGGATCACGTGGATGGACTCGGCCTCCAGCGTCTGCAGCTGGGTGAGCCGGTGGTCGGGCAGTGCGTCGAGCGGCGTCACGCTGTCGAGCTCCCGGGAACGGCGGGCAGGGGCATGCGCGCCGTCACGGGGACAGCGTCACTTGTGGGCCAACCCCACCGGGCTGATGGGGATTCCCGGCACCAGTGTCCGGCATGGCCCGGGCGGTCAGGCCCCCGGCTCCTCCGCGGGGCCGTCCGGCTCCCCGGGCGCCACCTCGGGTGGGCCCGAGCGGGGCAGCCGGACGGCGAAGGTGGCCCCCTCGCCCGGGGCGGTGGTCAGCTCCACCCGGCCGCCGTGCGCGGCCACCAGCGAGGCGACGATCGACAGCCCCAGCCCGGTTCCCCCGGCGGCCCGCGTCCGGGAGGCGTCGGCACGGTAGAACCGCTCGAACACCCGGTCGGCGTCGGCCCGCGCCAGGCCCGGGCCGTCGTCGGCGACGGCCAGCACGACGGAGTCCGGGTCCGCCGGGTCCGCGGCGACCTGCACGGTGACCCGGGCATCGACCGGGGTGTGGGTGAGCGCATTGGTCACCAGGTTGCCCACCACCTGCCGCAGCCGGGCCTCGTCACCGCGCACCACCGGCGCGTCGGTCAGCGAGTCGTCCAGGTGCAGGCTCACCGAGCGGTCCGGTTGGACGGCGCGGGCGTCGTGGACGGCGTCACCGGCCACCTGGGCCAGGTCGACCGGGCCCAGGGACAGCGGGCGCTGCTGGTCCAGCCGGGCCAGCTGCAGCAGGTCCTCGACCAGCGAGCCCATCCGGGTGGCCTCGGACTCGATGCGCTGCATCAGCCGTCCGGTGTCCTCCGGCCCGCGGACCGCGCCCTGCCGGTGCAGCTCGGCGAACCCGCGGATCGAGGTCAGCGGGGTGCGCAGCTCGTGGCTGGCGTCGGCGACGAACCGGCGCATCCGCGCCTCGGAGGCCCGGGCCTGCTCCTCGGAGCTCTGCTGGGCGCGGAAGGAGCTCTCGATCCGGCCGAGCATGCCGTTGAGCGCGGTCGACAGCCGGCCGACCTCGGTGCGGTGGTCGCCGGCCGGCACCCGGCGGGACAGGTCGCCGCCGGCGATGGCGCGGGCGGTGTCCTCCACCTCCTCCAGCGGGCGCAGGCTGTTGCGCACCAGCAGGTAGCCGGCGACGCCGAGGACCACCAGCACCGTCACCCCGACCACCAGCTCGATGGCGATCAGCCGCGCGAGCACGGCCTGGTCGGTGGACACGTCGACCCCGTAGACGATGCTGAAGGTGGGCGTCACCGGTTGGACGACGACCCGCCAGCGGGTGCCGCCGTCGCCGGACCGCACGGTGAACGGTTCCTGACCGGACGCCGCCACCTGGCTGGTGTCCACGCCGTCCAGGTCCGGTGTCGTGTCCGACGTCCGTCCGTCGGACAGCTCGGCAAAGGCCCCGTCGGGACCGACGCAGGCCAGGAACGTCCCGCGCCCGGCGAGCTGGGCGTCGGGGGTGGTGCAGGCGCGCTGCAGCGTGGGCAGGTCGTTGGCCAGCTGCGCGGCGTAGCTGACCACCTCCTGGTCCCGCTGCCCGACGAGGTACTCGCGCAGCAGGGAGGTGGCGGCGAACCCGGTGGCGGTCAGCGCGGCGGCGACCAGCGCCACCAGCAGGGCGACCATGGTGACCCGCAGCGGGACCCGCGGCGCCCGGTCCGGGGGCGCCTCCGCCGCGGCGGGTGCCGTGACGTCGTCCACGTCGTCGTCCGGGCCGGACGTGAGCGTGCCGGCGGAGCTGGTGCCCGCCGGCACGCCGTCGGTGCGGGTGCCCGTCATGCGGTCAGGTGCCGCGGGGCAGGCGCAGCGAGTAGCCCACGCCGCGCAGGGTGTGCAGCAGCCGCGGCTCGGTGGTGTCGATCTTCCGCCGCAGGTAGGAGATGTAGGACTCCACGACGTTGGCCTCGCCGTTGAAGTCGTAGTTCCACACGTGGTCGAGGATCTGCGCCTTCGACAGCACCCGGCCGGCGTTCGTCATCAGGTAGCGCAGCAGCTTGAACTCCGTGGGGGAGAGGCTGACCAGCTTCCCCGCCTTGATGACCTCGTGCGACTCCTCGTCCAGCTCGATGTCGGCGAAGACCAGCTTGGGCGACTCGGCGACCTGCTGGGCGCCCTGAGCCCGGCGGAGGACCGCCCGGATCCGGGCGAGCACCTCGTCGAGGCTGAACGGCTTGGTCACGTAGTCGTCCCCGCCCAGGGTGAGGCCGGTGACCTTGTCCTCCCCGGCGTCGCGGGCGGTGAGGAACAGCACGGGCGTGTGCGTGCCGTTCTGCCGCATCCGGCGGACCACGGCGAAGCCGTCGAGCCCGGGCATCATCACGTCGAGGACCAGCAGGTCGGGGCGGAACTCCTCGGCCAGGGCCAGCGCCTGCTGGCCGTCGGCGGCGGTGGCCACCTCGAACCCGGCGAAGCGCAGGCTGGCCGACAGCAGCTCGCGGATGTTCGGCTCGTCGTCGACCACGAGCAGCCGGGCCTCCGGCGCCGCGGTGGTCGTGCTGCTGGTGGGCACTGTCCCTCCCGATGGAGCCGGTCCGGCGGTCGTCATGCCGCCAGCTTCGTGGCCGTGGCTGCGTCCCGCCTGGACGGTACCTGTGAGGACGCTGCGAAGCCCGCGCTCACGCGGGGGTGCTGTCTGGCCGGCTTCCGCGCCCGGGTCCGCTCCTCGCTCGTGCCTCGCTGCGATGCTGCCCGGGCTGTCAGCCGGCCGGCGACATGGCCCGGCCGCGGCGCCAGTAGCCGATCGCGTGGTGCTGTCCGCGGCGCAGGCCCCAGCGGCTCCGCAGGTCGGCCCGGACCACCCGGACGGCCGCGGACTCGGCCGCTACCCAGGCGAAGACGTCGTCCCCCTCGGGGCGGGGGAGGTCCGCGACGGCATCGGCCAGCAGCGTGCTCAGCCCCGGCTCCGTGCCGCCCCGGTGCAGCCAGCGGACCTCGATCCCGGCGGGGGCGGGGAGCTGCTGCTCCTCCTCCGGCCCGGCGACCTCGAGGAGGGCGATCCCGCGGGTGTCCGGGGCGGCGTCGGCCAGCACCCGGCTGATCGCGGGGATCGCCGTCTCGTCGCCGGCCAGCAGCAGCCACCCGGCCGGCGCGGACCCCAGTGGTGCGGCGCTGGCCACGCCGAGGAGGGCGCCGGGCGTCGCCGCGGCCGCCCAGGAGGCGGCCGGCCCGTCGCCGTGCAGCACGAAGTCGACGTCGAGCTCACCGGCGGCCGGGTCCTGCCGGCGTGCGGTGTAGCTGCGCAGGCTCACCCCGTGGCTGCCCTGGGGCCAGACGATCCGGCCGTCCCGGGCGACCTGCGGCCAGTGCGGACCGGCATCGCCCACGCGGGGGACCAGCAGGGACAGCGTGGGTCCGGCTGCCGCGACCACCGGTGCGGAGGCGCTCAGGGTGACCCGGCGGACGGCGGGCGTCACGTCGCGCACGGCGGTGACGGTGAGGACGTCGACCGGGCGGGCGTCCGGGGCGCTGCTGGCGGGGTGCGGGTCGGCGGGGGCGCTCACGGTCGCCCAGCCTAGGCGGGCCGACCCGACCGGCCCCGGGGGAAAGGGGCCAGCCGGGCCGGCGTTCGCGGACGGTTGTGTCACGGAACGTGACCACTGCGTGGCGCTGGTCAGCGAAGACGTTCTGAACACCCCGTCGGATGAGCACGCTACGTGACGATCTTCGCCGGGGCACCCCCTGGTCGGGTGACCCCCCTCGATGGGGTGAGTCAGGCAGCGGCTCCGCGCTGCGCCCGGGAGCCCGGTGTGCCGTCGATGTGTGCGGTCCCGCCGGCCCGGGCAGGCACCCCCGCACGACGGGTGCCGAGCCGGAGGCCCCACCGCGCAGAGGAGGCCGGGATGCCCGAGGAGTTCAGCGAGGGCGACCACGTGACGTGGAAGAGCCACGGCGGTGAGGCGGAGGGCACGGTCCAGCGGGAGATCACCTCGGACACGAAGGTCGCCGGCCGGACCGTGCGGGCCAGCGAGGACGATCCGCAGTACGAGGTCACGAGCGAGAAGAGCGGTGGGACCGCCGTCCACAAGCCCAGCGCACTCGAGAAGGACTGACCGTGGCGGCCCGAGGGCCGCAGGAGGAGGAGACGTGAGCGAGACCGGAGGCTTCGACGCCGCTTCGAGCCGGAGCACCAAGCACAACCCGCGCCTGGACCAGGAGCTCGAGCACGAGGTGCAGGGGATGATGAAGGCCGAGCGGGCGACCCGTTCGGAGGAGTGGCGCGAGGTGGAGCCCGTCGGGGAGGACCAGCCCGACATCGACGCCGACCCGGCCGGCACGCTGACCGGAGGCGTCCCGCAGGGGATGACCGCGAACGCGGTGGTCGCCCGGGCCGAGCTCGCGCGCTGGCTGGACCGCGCCGACTTCCCGGCGACGGGCGGGGACCTGGTGGAGGCCGCCCGCGACCACCGGGCGCCGGACGTCGTCGCCGACGAGCTGGCGAAGCTCCCGGGCGACCAGGTCTACGACCGGATCGGTGACGTGGTCCGAGCGCTGGGGTACCCGACCGAGACCTGAGTCGCCGCGTGGCCGGACCGGGCCGGCACCGCCCCAGCGGGGGACGGTGCCGGCCCGGTCCGTCTCAGTCGCCCGCGGACCCGGTGGTCTCCTCCTCGGCGATCTCCTCGGCCCCGCGACGGCGGAAGATCTTCGACCCCGGGAAGCCCTTCACCACCTGGCGCATGTCCTGCACGGTGTCCAGCAGCTGGTGCACGTCGGGGGCGACGTCGCCGAGGGTGACGAGCACCGGGAGCACGTCCTCGTCCAGGTGGGTCACCAACGCCGGCAAGCGGTCGATCAGGCGGACCAGGGCCTGCACCTCCTCGGGGTGCATCTCCTCGGCCAGCCTGGTCGCCACCGGCGCCATGTCCTCCAGCGCCGGGCGGTAGGCGTCCAGCAGCGGCGAGAAGGCCGACAGCAGGGCCTCGGCCCGCCGCAGCAGGCCATCGGCGTCCGCCGTGGTGCCGCCCACCGCCGTCACCAGCTCGCCGGCCAGCTCGGTGGTGCGCCCGGCGGCTGCGACCGCGGCGTCGGCGGCGGTCTGGGTGCCCCGGACGGCGGTGATCGCCTCGTCCGCCGCCTGCTGGGTGCCCCGGACGGCGGTGATGGCCTCGTCGGCCGCCTGCTGGGTGCCCCGGACGGCGGTGATGGCCTCGTCGGCGCCCTGCTGGGTGCCCCGCACGGCGGCGATCGCGGCATCGGCGGCGAGCTGGGTCTCGCGGACCGCCGCGATGGCGGCGTCGGCGTTCTGCCGGGTGTCGTCCACCGCGGCGATGGCGGCGTCCGCGACCTGGCGCGTGCCGTCCATGCCGGCGATCGCCGCGTCCGCGGTACGGCGGGTCGCCTCCATGCCGGCGATCGCGGCGTCGGCGTGCGACCGGGTGGCATCGATGTTCGCCATCGCCGTCTCGGCGCGCTGGACCGCCTGCTCGGCCCGGTCGAGCAGGCCGCCGACGCGGGTGAGCAGCTGCTCGGCCTGTCCGACCGCGCTGACCACCCGCGGGAGCAGGGCGAGCCCCTGGCCGATGCCCTCGCGCAGTCCGTCGACGGCGCCCAGCAGGTCAGATGGCCCGGGGATGGGCAGCTTCACGGCGTCCTCACCGGTGGAACGGTACTGAGCGAACCGGTACCTCGCCGGTCGAACGGTGGCCGCGACGGGCCGAATCGGCCGCAGCGCGCCCGCGCGTTCGGCCCCGATCGCGCCGGTCACCCGTATCGTGGAACGGTGCGTGCTCGACCGGTCACCGGTCGGCGCGGAATCGAGCGGGCGGGGCCGGACGCGGCGCCGCAGGACCACGACGATGGAGTGCCCGGACCGGTGGCGGACGACCCCAGGCGACGCGGCCTCGACGGTGACCGGTCACCGTCCCGGCCCGCAGCCCCGGGCGCGGCCGGCCCAGCGGCACCGCTGACGGTCGACGAGCTGCTGGCCCGGACGGGTGCGGGCGCCGGTGTGCGCCGCCGTCGGGCGGAGCGACGGGAGGCGGCCGAGGCCACCGGCTCGACCCCCGCGGTCGGCGGCCCCGGGGACGACGACGCTCGGCCCCCGCGCTGGGAGGGCCGGTCGAACGGCGCCTCCCGCCCGGCCCCCGCCTCGCCGCCGGTCCTGCCCACCGGCTGGCAGCCGGCGCTGCCGGTCGAGCCGGCGGCCACCGGCGAGCCCCGGCCGGCCACCTGGTTCCAGCCGGCCGCTCCCGGCCCGCACCCGGCGCCGCCGTCGCGGCCGACACCGCACGTGCGCCGTCCCGGAGCCCCCGAGACGGGTGCCCAGCCGGCTCCACCCCCGACGGCGGGTGTCGTCCCGGTCGCTCCACCGCGGTCATCGCCGGGCCCGGCGACCCCGCGTCCCTCCGGCATCGGCCCGGCCGGGCCCCGTCCCGCCGGTGCCCGTCCGGCCGATGCCCGGCCGGCCATCGCCCCGGACGCCGCCCCGCGGGTTCCGGCACCGCCCGAGCGGCCGCACACCGCACCGCCCCAGTCGCCGCCGCGGGGCGCGACGCCGCCGCGGCCCGCCGACCAGCCCGAGCTGGTGGTGCCGGTCCGGCCGGCGGCGCCGCCGGTGCCCCGGCCGGCGTCCTCCCCGCTGCCCGAGGTGCCCGCCCGGCCGCCGCTGCCCGCCCAGCCCTCGGTCCCGGTGCCCGGCGTGCGGCGCAGCCTGCCCGTGCCGCCCATCCCCGGTCGGGACACCCCCGCCACCCCGCCACCGGCCGAGCAGCCCGCCCGCGTCCAGCGCCGGGCGCCGGCGGGGCCGGGGCGCCGCCGCCTCGAGCGCGCCGGCGTCGCGGTGGCCGCACTGCTCGCCACCGTGCTGGCCTTCTACGTGGGGCTCTACTTCTACGCCGACGTCAGCCTGCAGCGGGTCGACGCGCTCGCCACCGACGGACCCGAGGTGCTCGCCCCGCAGCTGCAGGAGACGTCGCGGACCTACCTCGTCGTCGGCACCGACCTGCCCGGCCGCACCGGCCCGGCCGCGGTGAGCACCCTGGTCGCGCACGTCAGCGGCGACGGCGGCTCGGCGGTGCTGGTCTCCGTCCCGCCCACCGCCCTCACCGACACCCCCACCTGCCGAGGCGCCGACGGGGAGGTGCGGGAGGCGGTCACCGAGTCCTTCGCCACCGCGCTGCTCGACGGCGGACCGGCCTGCCTGGTCCGGGCGGTGCAGCAGGTGTCCGGACTGCGGATCGACCACTACCTGCAACTGGACGCGGCCCGGCTGCCGGAGCTGGTCGACGCGCTCGACGAGGTCAGCATGTGCCTCCCCGTGCCGACGGGCGACGCCGCGCTCGCGCTGCCTGCCGGTGTGCACGAGCTGACCGGTGAGCAGGCCGCCGGCTACCTGCGCCCGGGCGGAGACGGCCACGACGTCAGGGGGGACGCAGTGGCGCAGCGCCAGGAGAGGCTGCTCGCCGCCACGATGGGCACCGCCGTGGCCGGCAGCACGCTGGCCGACCCGATGACCCTGACCCGTTTCCTCAGCCGCGCCGCCGACGCGCTCACCGTCGACGGCGACACCACGCTCGGCGACGTGCGCACCTTCGGGACCACCTTCGCCGACCTCGACGCCGATGCGGTCGAGCGGGCTGCCCTGCCGGTGAGCCGGATCGGGTACGTCCCCGCCGGCGGTGACCAGGCGGCCGTCGTGGTCGACGCGACCGCCACCCGGCAGCTCTTCGACGCGGTCATCGACTCCGGGCAGCTGCCGACGGCCGAGGAGGAGGTCCCGGCCGCGGAGGGGTCGGCGGAGGCCGGCAGTGCCCCGGCGGACTCGCTGCCGGCGCCTGCCGAGACCGACCCGGTGCCGGAGGGGACCACCGTCAGCGTCGAACCGGCCGGGGTCACCGTCGACGTGCTGGACGGCACCGGCGGGCAGCGGACGGCGGAGGTCGCCGACGGGCTGGCGGCGCAGGGCTTCCGGGTCGCCGCCCGCGGGGTGGAGCCCGCAGCGGTCGACCGGACCGTCGTCCGGTACGGCCCGGCGTCCCTGGAGCCGGCCCGCACCGTGGCCGCCGCCGTCCCCGGTGCCGTGCTCGTGGAGAGCGACCAGGTCGGGGGTGCCGTGCAGCTGGTGGTCGGCCCGGACTACACCGGTCTCGCGCCGGTCGCCCTCGGCACCCCGGTGCCGACCGCCGCAGCCCCGGCGCCGGCGCCCGAGGGCACCGCCGACTGCGGCTGACCCGGCCGCCCCCCGGCTCTCCACGGCGGGCACACGCTGCGAGGGCGAACCGCGTCACCGGTGTGCACCTGTCGTCGGTTCCCCGGACCGGAACCGACGACAGGTGCACACCGGCGTGCGCAGGGAGCCGCGAGACGACGCCGCCCCGGACACGACGGCGCCCCCGGTGCGGCGCCGGTGAGGGCGCCGCGCCGGGGGCGTCGGCGAGCGGATCAGGCGGAGATCAGACTGCGATCACCCGAAGCGGCCGGAGATGTAGTCCTCGGTCGCCTTCTGGTCGGGGTTGCTGAAGATCTTCTCGGTCGGGTTGTACTCGATGAGACGCCCCGGCTGACCGACGCCGTTGAGGTTGAAGAACCCGGTGGTCTCGCTGACCCGGGCGGCCTGCTGCATGTTGTGCGTGACGATGACGATGGTGAAGCGCTCCTTCAGCTCCATCATCAGGTCCTCGACGGCGAGGGTGGAGATCGGGTCGAGCGCCGAGCACGGCTCGTCCATGAGCAGCACCTCGGGCTCGATGGCGATGGCCCGGGCGATGCACAGCCGCTGCTGCTGGCCACCGGAGAGTCCCGACCCGGGGCGGTTAAGCCGGTCGGAGACCTCGGCCCAGAGGTTGGCGCCCTTGAGCGAGCGCTCGACCAGGTCGTCCATGTCGCTCTTGCTGGTCTTCTTGGCGTTCAGCCGCAGGCCCGCCGCGACGTTGTCGTAGATCGACATCGTCGGGAACGGGTTCGGCCGCTGGAAGACCATGCCGATCTGGCGGCGGACGTCGACCGGGTCGACGTCGGAGCCGTAGAGGTCCTGCCCCTCGATGACGACCTTGCCGTCGACGCGGGCGCCGGGGATCACCTCGTGCATCCGGTTGAGGGCCCGCAGGAAGGTGGACTTGCCACAACCCGAGGGACCGATCAGCGCCGTGATGCTGCGCGGCTCGATGGAGAGGTTGACCCCTTCCACGGCCTTGAAGTTGCCGTAGTAGATGTCGAGGTCGGAGACGTCGATGCGCTTGGCCACGTGGTGATCCTCCGGGTTCCGGGTCAGCGACTGGTCTTGGGGGCGAAGAGGCGGCTGATCAGGCGGGCGGCCACGTTGAGGCCCATGACCAGGATGATGAGCACCAGGGCGGCTGTCCAGGCCCGGTCGATCCCTTCCTGTGGTGGCACGCCCGGTTGGGTGAGCTGGTAGTAGGCGTAGACCGGGAGGGTCGCCATCCGCCCGTCGAACGGGTCGAAGTTGGTGGCGTTGGTGATGCCGACGGTGATCAGCAGCGGCGCGGTCTCGCCGATGACCCGGGCGATGGCCAGGGTGACGCCGGTGGCCAGGCCGGCGATGGCGGTCGGGATGACCACCTTGAGGATCGTGCGCCACTTGGGGACGCCGAGGGCGTAGGCGGCCTCACGGAGTTCGTTCGGGACGAGCTTCAGCACCTCCTCCGCGGAACGCACGACCACCGGGATCATCAGCACCGACAGCGCCACCGCGCCCATGATCCCCAGCCGGATGCCCGGGCCGAAGATGAGCACGAACAGCGCGTAGGCGAAGAGGCCGGCGACGATGGAGGGGATGCCGGTCATCACGTCGATGAAGAAGGTGATCGACCGCTTGAGCCGGCCGGAGCCGTACTCGACCAGGTAGATCGCGGTCATCAGACCGATCGGCACCGAGATCAGCGTGGTGAGCGCGGTGATGATCAGCGTGCCCATGATCGCGTGGTATGCGCCACCGCCCGGGCCGATGACGCCCTGCAGGGACGCGGTGAAGAACTCGGCGTCGAAGCGCTCCGCCCCGCGGCGCACCACCTCGTAGATCAGTGAGACCAGCGGCACCATGGCGATCCCGAAGGCGCTGACCACGAGGCAGGTGATCAGCCGGTCGGTCGCCTTGCGCGAGCCCTCGGTCACCCGGGAGAGCAGGTAGGTGCCCAGCGTGCCCAGCACCACCGTGTAGATGACGAACAGCACGATGTTCCAGCCGGTCAGCAGCCCGATCGCCAGCGCGAGGACGGCAGCTGCGCCGAACACCGCCCAGGGCACCCACGGCGCCTGCTTCTCGTGGCCGCCCAGGGCGCCCTGGGACGGCGCCGAGGTGGCCGGTCCGGCGCTGGACTGCTGGGTGGAGGTGCTCATCAGTTCGCTCCGGAGAAGTCGGCCCGGCGGCTGACGACCCACCGGGCGAGCATGTTGACCAGGAGGGTGATCACGAACAGCGCCAGGCCACTGGCGATCAGGGTGTTGACGGCGAGTCCGGTCGACTCCGGGAACTCCAGCGCGATGTTGGCCGCGATCGTCTGCGGATTGGCGCTGGTGATGAGCGCCCAGGTGATCCCGGCGGCCGAGCCGGAGAGGATGATCGCCACGGCCATGGTCTCACCGAGGGCGCGGCCCAGGCCGAGCATCGAACCGCCGATGATGCCGGACTTGCCGTAGGGGATGACCGCCATCTTGATCATCTCCCAGCGGGTGGCGCCCAGGGCGAGGGCGGCCTCGGTGTGCAGCGTCGGCACCTGGCTGAACACCTCGCGGGAGATGGCGCTGACGATCGGCAGGATCATCACCGCGAGCACCAGGCCGATGGTCAGCATGGTGCGCCCGCTCGAGGAGACCGGCCCGGTGAAGAACGGGATGAACCCGAGGTTCTCCTCGAGCCAGCGGTAGAAGGGCACCAGTCGGGGAGCGAACCAGGCGATGCCCCAGAAGCCGTAGACGATGCTCGGGATGGCGGCCAGCAGGTCGACCACGTAGCCCAGCCCGGCGGCCAGCTTGCGCGGCGCGTAGAAGGTGATGAACAGCGCGATCGCCACCGCCAGCGGCGTGGCGACCAGCAAGGCGATCACCGCGGAGAGCAGGGTGCCGAAGATCAGCGGCCCGATGTAGGAGGCCAGGCCACCGTCACCGGGGATCTCGTCCGCCGACGCCGTCAGCGCCGGGACCGACTCGCTGATCAGGAAGACGGCCACCCCGGCCAGGATGACCAGGATGAGGATGCCGGCGCCCTTGGCGCTGCCGGCGAACACGCGGTCGCCCGGCCGGCGCTTGGGCTGCTGCCGGGTGGGGGGTGCGCTGGTGGTGGAGGTCACCGATCGCTCCGAGGGGCTCGTGGTGCTGGGTGCTGGGGTGGGTGCAGTGGATCACGCACCACGGCGGCCCGGGGTGTCTGGCTGGACACTCCGGGCCGCCGCGGCGCGCTGGTGACCGACTCGGTCAGCTGGCGGTCGTGATCGCGTCGATCGCGCCCTGTGCCTGCTCGCGCAGGTTGTCGGAGATCGGCGCGCTGCCCGCGGCCTCGGCCGCGGCCTGCTGGCCCTCCTCGCTGATGACGTAGCCCATGAAGCTCTTGACCAGGTCGGCGGTCTCCTGCTCCTCGTACTCGATGCAGCCGACGTGGTAGCTGATCAGCACGATCGGGTAGTTGCCCGACTCGGTGGTGTCGCGGGCGAGCTCGATGGCGAAGTCGTACTCGCCGCGGCCCTCCAGCGTCTCGGAGTTCTCCACCACGGCGGCGGCGGCCTCGGCGGTGGGCTCGACGAACTCCTCGCCGACCCCGATGCTGGCCACGCCCAGGTCGCCGGCCTGGCTCAGGTCGGCGTAACCGATGCTGCCGTTGCCGGCGCCGACGGCGCTGACCACGCCGGAGGTGCCCTGGGCGGCCTCGCCGCCGGAGACCGGCCAGTCACCGCTGGGCTCGTGCGGCCACGCCTCGGCCGCAGCGGCGGCCAGGTACTCGGTGAAGTTCTCCGTGGTGCCGGACTCGTCGGACCGGTTGACCGGGGTGATGGCCAGGTCGGGGAGCTCGGCGTCGGGGTTGTCCGCCGCGATGGCCGGGTCGTTCCAGTTGGTGATCTGCTGGTTGAAGATGCCGGCGACCACCTCGGGGGAGAGGTTGAGCTCGTCGACGCCCTCGAGGTTGTAGACGACCGCGATCGGCGAGATGTAGTTCGGCAGCTCGAAGATGCCGGCGTCGCTGCAGCGCTCCTCGGCCTGGGCGAGCTCCTCCTCGTCGAGCGCGGCGTCCGAGCCGGCGAAGTCGGTGCCGCCGGCCAGGAACTGCTCCCGACCGCCGCCGGACCCGATCGGGTCGTAGTTGACCGTGACCTCCGGCTGAACGCTGTTGTATCCAGCGGTCCAGCCCTGCATGGCGGCCTGCTGGCTGCTCGCCCCGGCCCCGACGAGGGTGCCGCTGAGCTGCTCGCTGGCGGTGCCGCCGTCGGTGTCACCGCCCTCGTTCGAGGCGCCACAGGCGGCGAGGGCGAGGGTGGCGGCGAGCGCTGCGGACAGCGCCGTGGCGCGCGTCGTCGTGCTGAGCTTCAACTCAGTGCCTTTCGACTGGGGGGTGCCCGGACGTCGTAGCCGGGCAGTGCGGTTCGAACGTGACAGCACGCTAAGCAGGCCAGGTGGACGGATCCGGGTGGCTCGGTGAACGAGCGGTGAACGCACACCGAGAGTTGGACCACGACATGACGGACGCTGTACGTCGAACGGGTGAACGAGCCCGTGGCGAGGTGGCCGTTATCTCGTCGTTACGGTAATGCGTGGCCTGGCTCACTCTCGAGCGCGTCGTGGCCGGGCGGGGCTCAGGAGTGGTCGGGCGCGCGCCGCCAGGCGACGTCGACGGCGTGCCGGACGAACCCGCTGCGCTCGTAGAGGCGCACCGCCGCGGTGTTGTCCTCCTCGACGTACAGCAGCACCGTGTCCAGCCCCAGGCGCCGCAGGTGGGCGAGCCCCAGGTCGGTCAGCGCGCGGCCGAGCCGCATGCTCTGCGCGTCGGGGTCGATGCCCAGCACGTAGACCTCGCCCACCGGGTCGGGCCCGGCCTCCCCGGCGGGGTGCACCTTGGTCCAGTGCGAGCCGAGCAGCCGGCCGCCGTCGTCGGGGTCGCCCTCCCAGGCCAGGAAGAAGCCGGCCGGGTCGAACCACGGCTCGGCCTCGCGCAGCGCGACGTCCTCGGCGGTCCAGCGGCCCTGCTCCGGGTGGGTGGCGAACGCGCGGGCGTTCACGCGCAGCCAGGCGGCCTCGTCGGTGCCCGGGCGGAAGGCGCGCACCGTGACACCCGGCGGCAGCGCCGGCTGCGGGTCGGGGTCGACGTCGGTGAGCGGGCGGCGCATCTGCAGCAGCACCCGGGCCCGCTCGTAGCCGCGGGTCCGGGCGAGTTCGGCCGAGCCCGGCCGCTCGCCGTGCGCCCAGACGCGCAACGGCCGGTCGTCGGCCAGCGTCTCGAGGTGGGCCAGCAGTGCGGTGCCGATGCCGCGCCGCCGGGCGGCCGGCGCGACCACCAGCTCCGCCTCCGCCTCCGGCTCGCCGGGGGCGACCTCGAGCCGGGCGTAGCCCACGAGGGAGCCGTCGGCCGCCCGGGCCACGACGTCCCGGCCGCCGGCCGGACCGCCGTGCTGCAGTCGCAGCTCGGCCTCCTCCGACACCGGCCGGACGCCGTCGGCGGTGAGCGCCGCCCCCAGCAGCGCCCGCACCTCGGCGACGGCCTCCGGAGGGAGGCGGTCGGCGTCGGTGACGTCGGTGGCCGTGCCGCGCACGCCGCTCAGGAGACCGGCGCGCCGGTGTCGGTGGCGGCCACGTGGGCCGCGGCGGTGGCGTCGGCGACCTGCTGGTCGAGCTTGTAGCCCACGTTGCGCACGGTGCCGATCAGCGCCTCGTGCTCGGTGCCGAGCTTGGCGCGCAGGCGGCGGACGTGGACGTCGACGGTGCGGGTGCCGCCGAAGTAGTCGTAGCCCCAGATCTCCTGCAGCAGCTGCGCGCGGGAGAAGACCCGGCCCGGGTGCTGGGCGAGGTACTTGAGGAGCTCGAACTCCTTGTAGGTCAGGTCGAGTGGGCGGCCGCGGAGCTTGGCGGAGTAGCTGTGCTCGTCGATGACCAGCTCGCCGGCCTTGGTCACCCCGCCGTCGCCGCCGCCGTCGACCGGCGTGGCGGCGGCCAGGCGCCGGGCGGTGGCCCACTTCAGCCGGGCGTCGACCTCGGCCGGGCCGGCGGTGTCGAGCACCACGTCGTCGACGCCCCAGTCGGCCGACAGTGCGACCAGGCCGCCCTCCGAGAGGACGGCGACCAGCGAGGCCGCGACCCCGGTGGAGGCCAGCAGCGAGCAGAGCGTGCGGGCGGAGACCAGGTCGTGCCGGGCGTCGACGAGGACCACGTCGCCGGCGTCGCCGTCGAGCAGGCTGGACAGCTCGGGGGCGACGACGCGGACCTGGTGGGCGAGCAGCCCGAGGGCCGGCAGCACCTCGGTCGTCGCCTGCCGGGCCGAGGTCATGAGCACGAGTCGCATGGGGGTCTCCTCACCGTGCTGCCATCTGGCGGGCCGTCGACGCCGATGTCGAGGTGAGCAGGCAGGATAGCGGACGTGCGGCGACGGTCCACCCTCCCGAGCGACGGCGCGCTGCTGCGGGTCCGCACCGACGACGGCGTGCAGCTCGCCGGGTTCTCCGCACCCGCCCTGCCGGGGGCGCCCGCCGGGCGGCCGACGTTCGTGCTGGCGCACGGGTTCGGCGGCTCCGTCGACGCCGCGCCGTTCCGCCGGCTGGTGGGCTGGCTGCGGGCCTTCGGCGACGTGCGCGCCGTCGACTTCCGCGGGCACGGCCGCTCCGGCGGCACCACCACCGTCGGCGGGGACCCCGAGGTGTGCGACGTCGACGCCGCGGTCCGCGCCGCCCGGGAGGTGGCCGCGGGCCCGGTCGTCACCGTCGGCTTCTCCATGGGCGGGGGAGTGGTGCTCCGGCAGGCGGCGCTGGGCGCGCACCGCCCGGACGCCGTGGTCGGCGTCAGCGCGGTCAGCCGCTGGTACGTCCGGGACACCCCGCCCATGCGGCGCGTGCACTGGCTGCTGGAGACGGCGCCGGGCCGGTGGCTGGCCGGGCGCGCGCTCGGGCTGCGGCTCGGGGTGCCGTGGGCCGTGCTGCCGCTCGCGCCGGTCCGCGTGGCCGCGGCCATCGCCCCGCTCCCCCTGCTCCTGGTGCACGGCGACCGGGACGAGTACTTCCCGCTCGAGCACTTCCGGACCCTGGCCGAGGCGGCCGGCCCGACGGCCACGGTCTGGGTGGAGCCGGGCATGGGCCACGCGGAGAACGGCGTGACCGCGCCGCTGGCCGAGCGGATCGGCCGCTGGGCGGTGGCGGCCGTCGGTGCCGCCGACACGTCGCGCCGGGGTGCCCCGACGGCGACGGCGGTCTCTGGGACGATCAGCGGGTGACCTCCGCCGCGCCCGACACCCTGCCGTCGTCGCAGCTGTCGTCGCGCCGCCACCACCTCCCGGCGGCCCTCGGCGTGGTCGTGGCGGCCACGCTGCTGGCCGGGCTGCCGGAGCTGCTGGGCACGCCCGGTCGGGTGGCGGCTGTCGCCGTGCTGCAGGCGGCCCTGGTCGCCGGCTGGGTGGTGGCCACCGGCATCCGCGGGGCGGTCGGGTCGGTGCTGCTGGGGGTGCTCGTCGCCGCCGGCGCCGACGTCGCGCTGCTGCTGCCCGAGCGCCCCGAGCTGGACGGGCTGCTGGTCGTCCTCGGGCTGGGCTTCCTGGCCGCCGTCGTCCACCAGATGACCCGCCCCGCGCCGCGGCTGTACCTGGTGGCCTCGCTGGCCGGGGTGCTGCTCCTGCTGTGCTCGGTGTGCGCCCTCGCGGTGCAGCTGGGCGTCGCGCGGATCGACGACGGCCCGACGGCGGCGACCACCGGGGCGATCGTGGTGGGCGCGGCCCTCGTGGTCGGCCACCTGGTCGACCTGCTGCTGCCCCGCCCGCTGCTGGCTCCCGGGGTGCCCCGCGGCCTGGTCGGCCTGGTGCTGGCCGTGCTGGCGGGCGTCGCCGTCGCCCTGCTGGCCGGCGGCGGGGGGCCGCTGGTGGAGCAGCTCTGGGCCGCGATGTACGGGGTGACGCTGGCCGGGGTGGCCACGCTGACCGCGGTGGGCGCCTCCTACGTCGTGGTCGAGCGCGGGGAGCCGAGCTGGGCGCTCCCGGTCGTGCAGGCGCTGCTCCCCTTCGCCGCCGCGGCGCCTTTCGCGTACGCGCTCACCCTCTACGCGACGGGCTGAGCGGCGATGCGGACGCTCCTGGTGCTGCTCCTCCTGTTGGCCGGACTGCTCGTCCTCGCCGACCGGGTGGGGGTGGCCGTGGCCGAGGACCAGGTGGCCGGCCAGCTCGTCGAGCGGGGTGGGCTCTCGGGTGAGCCGGAGGTGGACATCGCCGGGTTCCCGTTCCTGACCCAGGCGGTCGCCGGCCGCTACGAGGAGGTGCGCATCCAGGCCGCCGCCGAGGAGCTGGGGCAGCCGGCCGGCACCTCGGCCGACGTGGTGCTGCGCGGCGTCGAGGTGCCGCTGTCCGACGTCGTCTCCGGATCGGTGCAGGAGATCCCGGTGGAGCGGGTCGACGGAACGGCGACGCTGTCCTATGCGCTGCTGAGCCAGCAGCTGGGCGGGGACACCACGCTGCGCCCGGCCGGGGGCGACAGGCTGGAGATCACCCGCACCCTGGACGTGCTCGGGGTCGAGTTCCCGGTCACCGCGACCGGCACGGTCTCCCTCGACGGTCAGGACCTGGTGGTCGACGTCGCGGAGGCGTCGGCCGTCGGCATCGACGTCCCCGGCGCCGTCGTCGACCGGGCCACCGACCTGCTCGACTTCCGCTACACCGTGCCCGAGCTGCCCTTCGGCCTGGAGCTCACCGGCGTGGACCCGCAGGACGACGGCGTCCGCGTGCGGGTCGAGGCGACCGACACCGTGCTGCGGGGCTGACCAGCGCGGCGGAATGCGCCCGTGGTGGGCCGGCGTTCCCCCGAGGTGACCGGTCCCGCGCAGTCGCTCGCCGTCCTGGCGGCGCTCGACGCCCGCCCGTCGGAGGCCGACCTCACCGTCGTGCAGTTCTCCACCGCCTTCTGCGGGCCGTGCCGCGCCACGCGTGCCCGACTGCGGCAGCTGGAGAGCACCCGGCCGGGGTTGCGGCACCTGCACGTCGACGCCGAGAGCCACCTGGAGGCGGTGCGCGCTCTGGAGGTGCGGGTGACCCCGACGCTCATCGCACTGGACCGGTCCGGGGCGGTGGTCGCACGGCTCTCCGGGGCGCCGCGCCCGCAGGAGCTGACCGCCCTGGTCGACGCCCATGTCCCACGCGTCCGGTGATCCGCTACCCTCGGCAGCCGTGGGCACCCTGCTGACCTCGCGACGCACAGTCGACCTGTGCCGCGTCGGCAGCTGCCTCTGTCCGGCCTGCTGAGGCCCCCTCCCCGCCGGCCTCCGCCGTCCCCTCCCGTCCGAGCCCGTGTGCCGGCGGTCGAGTGGGTACCGGCCCCGCGAACGCACCGCAGATCGCGCACCATCCACCCATCCGATGGAGGAACCGCACCCATGAGCCGTAGCGACGTGCTCGTCACCGCCGACTGGGCCCAGGAGCACCTGGGCGACCCCGGCATCGTCTTCGTCGAGGTCGACGAGGACACCAGCGCCTACGACAGGGGCCACCTCGAGGGCGCTGTCAAGCTGGACTGGAAGACCGACCTGCAGGACGCCGAGTCCCGCGACTTCGTCGACCGCGAGGGCTTCAGCGCCCTGATGTCGGCCAAGGGCATCAGCAACGACGACACCGTGGTGCTGTACGGCGGCAACAACAACTGGTTCGCCGCCTACGCCTACTGGTACTTCAAGGTCTACGGGCACCGTGACGTCAAGCTGATCGACGGTGGCCGCAAGAAGTGGGAGCTGGACAGCCGACCGCTGTCCACCGACGCCGTCGAGCGCCCGGCCACCCAGTACCAGGCCGCCGAGCCCGACACCTCGATCCGCGCGTTCCGCGACGAGGTCGTGGCCGCGATCGGCGCGCAGAACCTGGTCGACGTCCGCTCGCCCGACGAGTTCTCCGGCAAGCTCACCGCCCCGGCGCACCTGCCGCAGGAGGGTGCCCAGCGTCCCGGCCACGTCCCCAGCGCGATCAACGTGCCGTGGAGCAAGGCCGCCAACGAGGACGGCACCTTCAAGAGCGACGACGAGCTGCGCAAGCTCTACGAGGACGCCGGCCTGGACAGCGGCAAGGACACCATCGCCTACTGCCGCATCGGCGAGCGCTCGAGCCACACCTGGTTCGTGCTGCGGGAGCTGCTGGGCCAGGAGAACGTCAAGAACTACGACGGTTCCTGGACCGAGTACGGCTCGCTGGTCGGCGTCCCGATCGCGAAGGGCGCCTGAGATGTGCGGCGCCCCGAAGCAGGGCGGTGCCCTGGCCGGGATCGACCTGACCACCCAGACGGTGATCCAGGGCTCGGTCTGGCACGACGGCTCCCCGGTGGCCGGCGCCTACGTGCGCCTGCTCGACGCGACGGGCGAGTTCACCGCCGAGGTGGTGACCAGCCCGGAGGGTGAGTTCCGGTTCTTCGCGGCGCCGGGCACCTGGACCCTGCGCACGCTGGCCCCGGTGGGCCGCGCCGAGCGCTCGGTCGACGCCGAGGTGGGCCTCAACGAGACCACCCTCGCGATCGCGTAAGGACCTCCTTCCTCCCCGCCCTTCGCAAGCTCAGGGCGGGTCCCAGGAAGCAGGCCGGTCAGCGCCCGTTCCGGCTCCGGCCGGGACGGGCGCTGTCGTGTGCCCACCGGCGCGCCCACCACCCCAGCGCCAGCACGAGCGCGGCCGCGGCGGCCACACCTCCGCCGCGGAAGGCGGCGTCGACCGCCGCCGAGCGCAGGTCGGCCGCTCCGGGGACGGCCGTCAGCCCAGCAGCGACGCCGGCCGTCGCCACCGCCAGCCAGGGCGCCCACCAGCCCCGACGGTCCGGCGCGGGGGCGGGAGCCGTCCGCCGCCACCACACCACCAGCCAGGCCAGCAGGACGACCAGGCCGGCGAGCCCGCTGCCTTCCTGCGCCCACCGGTGCCCGGGGAGGCCGGCCCACGTGTCGCGCAGCACGGCGAGGTGCTCGGCGCCCCACCGGCCGGGGTGGGTGAACTCGTCCCACAGGACGTGCGTCGCGGCGCCGACCAGCAGGGCGGCCACCACCAGCGCCGCCTGCCCGGGCGTGCGCAGCCGCCGCCACAGGCCGGGCGAGACGTCGGCCAGCCGGCCGCGGAGCCCGGCCGGGGCCGCCGTCAGGGCCGGTGCCGCCAGCACCCCGTGCCACAGCGCCCAGAGCAGCGCGCCGAGCGCCAGGTCCACGCTGACCACGGCGAGCGCGGTGTGCGTGGCGAACCCGGGGTGCACCGGCGCGTAGTACGGCAGGTCGGGGGCGATGCTGCCGGCCACCAGCGCCGAGGCGGGCAGCGGGGTGCGCAGGAAGGGCAGGACGGCGGCGGGGTGGCTGCCGGTGAACGGCACCGCTCAGCCCTCCGGCAGGCCGACGAGCCCGGCGAGGTCGCGCATCGCGTCGTCGAAGAAGGCGTCGGGATCGGTCACCGAGCCGACGAAGTGACCGAACAGCTCGAAGCTGATCGTGCCGAACAGACCGCTCCACGCGCGCAGTCCACGCGCGCGCACGGTGTCGTCGATCGCCGGGTGCTCCCCGCCCAGCACCGGGATGACGTCGGGGCTGACCGTGCCGGTCGGCCGGCCGGTCGCCGGGGCCAACGCCCCGGCGCGGGCGGCGTCGCCCAGCACCCTGCCCAGCGCCGCCCCGACCCGGGCGGCCGCCGGGACGGTGTCCCGCGGCGCCCGGTAGCCGGGCACGGGGGAGCCGTAGAGCAGGGCGTACTCGTGCGGGTGCGCCAGGGCCCAGCGGCGCACGGCCCGGCAGATCCCGAGCCACCGGGTCATCGGCAGCGCCGTCGGGTCGTCCGCCCGCTCGGCTGCCTCCCCGAGGGCGTCGTAGCCGTCGATGATCAGCCGGGTGAGCAGGTCGTCGCGGCTGGGGAAGTACCGGTAGACCGCCGAGGACACCATGCCCAGCTCCCGGGCGACGGCCCGCAGGGACAGCCCGGCGGCGCCGACGGTGGCCAGCTGGGCGCGGGCCAGCGCGGTGATCTCCTCGGTCAGCTCGGCGCGGGCGCGCTCGCGGGCGGTCGGGGGCACGGGGCCGATCGTGCCATTCCGAGAGCGTCGATCACAAGGGAGATCGGTGCTCTTGACAGCGCCCGGCGGAGGGGTCATCGTCGGCGTCGACGAGAGCACCGCTCTCGCACGAGCTCCCTGGAGGGGACATGGCGCGACACGTGGTGGTCGGCAAGGGCCCGGTCGGTTCGGCGACGGCCCGGCTGCTGGCGGAGCAGGGGCACGAGGTGGTCGTGCTCTCCCGCAGCGGCGGCACCAGCACCGATGCCGTCCGGCACGCGGCCGTGGACGCCGCCGACGCCGACGCGCTGGCGCGTGCCGTCGGGCGGGCCGACGTCGTCTACAACGCGGTCAACCCGCCCAGGTACACGACCTGGCCGCAGGACTGGCCGCCGTTGGCCGCCGCGCTGCTGACCGCCGCCGAGCGCGCCGGTGCCGGGCTGGTGATCATGGGGAACCTCTACGGGTACGGCCGCCCGTCCGGCCCGATGACGCCGCAGACCCCGCTGGCGGCCACGGACGTCAAGGGGCGGCTGCGGGCGCAGATGTGGGCCGATGCGCTCGCCGCGCAGCAGGCCGGCCGGGTGCGGGTCACCGAGGCTCGGGCGTCGGACTTCGTCGGGCCCGGTGTCCCTGCCGCCCAGTCGCACCTGATGCGGCAGTTGGCGGTCCTGCAGCGCGGCAAGCGGGCCTGGGTGATCGGGGACCCCGACGTCCCGCGCAGCTGGACCAACGTGCCCGACGCCGCGGCCACCCTGGTCGCGCTGGGCAGTGACGACCGGTCCTGGGGGCGCGCCTGGCACGTGCCCAGCTCCGCGCCTCTCTCCCAGCGGCAGGCGCTGACCGACCTGGCCCGGGCCATGGGTGCACCGCCGGCCAGGGTCACCGGAACCCCCTGGCCGGTGCTGCGCGCCGCGGGGCTCGCCGTCCCGCTGATGCGCGAGATCGTGGCGATCCGGCACCAGTGGGACCAGGAGTTCGTGCTGGACGCGTCCGAGACGACGGCGACGTTCGGGCTGACCGCGACGCCCTGGGGTGACGTCGTCCGGACGACGGTGCAGAGCTGGTCGGCGGCCCAGGACGGGGCCGCGGGAGCCGGCGTGGGAGCGCGCGGATAGCGTGGCCCCATGGGTCTGTTCTCCGCCTGGTTCCTGGTGGCGTGCACCGCGCTGACCGCCGTCGGCTGCGCGGCGTCCGCGTGGCGGCTGACGCGCCGCGCACGTCCGGAGCGCGCCCGATGACCGCGCCCACGCCGCCGGGGCTGCCCCCGCAGCCGGCCAGCGGCCCGACCGAGCTCCCGGTGCCCGACACCGTCGACGTCCGCGAGGGCCCGGAGGTCGCCCACGAGCTGCTGTCCCTGCTCCCGCTGCTGGGGGAGTGGCACGGTGAGGGGCAGGCCGCCGGGTCCGGCGGCGACCACCGCTTCGGTCAGTGGGTCCGCTTCGCCCACGACGGCCGGGGGTTCCTCTTCTACGAATCGCGCACCTGGCGGCTGAGCGACGACGGCGAGGTCGTCGGCGCCGACCAACGGGAGACCGGCTTCTGGCGCCCACGCGGGGAGGACGAGGTGGAGGTGCTCGTCGCCTCCCCGGCCGGCCTGGTCGAGATCTACGCGGGCACGGCGCGGACGACGACGAGCTGGGAGCTGGTCAGCGACGTGCTGGCCCGCACCCCCGACCACCCCGACACCAGCCGCGCCACCCGGCTCTACGGGATCGTCGACGGCGCGCTGATGTACGCCATCGACCGGGCTGCCGGCGACCAGCCGCTGCGGCCCACCATGTCCGCCCGCCTGGAGAGGATCCGCTGACCGTGACCAGCCCCGCGCCCCGCACCCCGCGGCAGGTCGCCGACGCCTACGTCGAGGCGATCTCCGACCTCGACCCGCTCGTGGCCACCGGCCTGGGCACCCGGCCCGGCGACGACCGGCTGCCGGACACCAGCCCCGCCGGTGCGGAGGCGGAGGCGGAGCTGATCCGCCGCACGCTCACCGAGCTCGACCGGGTGCTGGCCGAGGACCCGGCGCTGGCCGAGGACCCGGTCGAGCGGCGCTGTGCCCGGCTGCTCCGGGAGCGGCTGACCGCAGCCCTGGACCTGCACGAGGCCGGCGAGCACCTGCGCTCGGTGTCCAACCTGTTCTCCCCGGTGCACTCCATCCGGCAGGTCTTCTCGCTGATGCCGACCCGGAGCACCGAGGACTGGGCGGTGCTGGCGCGGCGGCTGGCCCGGGTGCCCGAGGCCTACCGCGGCTACCGCGCGTCGCTGTCCGCGGGTGCGGCCCGCGGGTTGTTCGCCGCGCCGCGGCAGGTGGAGACCGTCGTCGGCCAGCTCGACGAGTGGCTGACCGGCCCGTACTTCGCCGGCCTGGTGGCCGCTGGCCCCGACGAGCTGCGCGGTGAGCTGGACGCCGCTGCGCAGGCCGCCGACGCCGCCGTCGCCGAGGTGCGCGACTTCCTCCGCGACGAGTACGCCCCGCAGACCGAGGGGACGCCGGACGCCGTGGGCCGCGAGCGGTACGCCCGCTTCGCCCGGTCCTGGAACGGCAGCGACCTCGGCGCGAACGGTGGCCTCGAGGAGGCCTACGCCTGGGGCTGGGCCGAGCACCAGCGGATCCTCGCCGAGCAGCGCACCCTGGCCGAGCTGGTGCTGCCGGGCAGCACGCCGATGGAGGCGATGCGCTGGCTCAACGAGCACGGCGAGGCGGTCGAGGGCGTCGAGGCCATCCGGCAGCGGCTGCAGACCATGATGGACGAGGCGGTGGACGCGCTCGACGGCGTGCACTTCGACATCGCCGAGCCGGTGCGCCGGGTCGAGGCGATGATCGCGCCCCCGGGCAGCGCCGCCGCGCCCTACTACACCCGGCCCACGCAGGACTTCTCCCGGCCCGGCCGCACCTGGCTGCCCACCCTGGGGAAGGACCGCTTCCCGCTGTGGGACCTGGTCTCCACCTGGTACCACGAGGGCGTTCCCGGCCACCACCTGCAGCTGGCCCAGTGGGCCTACGTCTCGGGTGAGCTGTCGACCTACCAGACCTCGCTGGGCATGGTCAGCGCGAACGCCGAGGGCTGGGCGCTCTACGCCGAGCGGCTGATGGACGAGCTGGGCTTCCTGGGCGACACGGGCGCGCGGCTGGGCTACCTGGACGCGCAGCAGATGCGCGCCGTCCGCGTGGTCATCGACATCGGCATGCACCTGGAGCTGCCCATCCCCGAGGACGTCACGGGCTCGATCGCCGGGCACGGCGGGGAGCCGTGGACGCCGGAGCTGGCCCGCGCGTTCTTCGGCGACTTCTGCGGCCGCGCCCCGGAGTTCCTGGACAGCGAGCTGGTGCGCTACCTCGGCATGCCCGGGCAGGCGATCAGCTACAAGCTGGGGGAGCGGGCCTGGCTCGCCGGCCGGGCGGCCGCCCAGCAGGCCCGCGGTGCCGGCTTCGACCTCAAGGCCTGGCACATGGCCGCCCTCTCCCAGGGCAGCCTGGGCCTCGACGACCTGGAAGCCGAGCTCGCCCGGCTGTAGGGCAGAAATGGCCATTTCTGCCCTCGGGCGGCGCGTGACGGTCGCGCGGCGCGGCAGAAATGGCCATTTCTGCCCTCGGCTCAGTCGGGGGCGTCGGCGGGGACGGGGTTGACCTCGTCGGCGTCCCAGGTGGTGCGGTCGGTGGCGGTGGCCGGTGCGGTCTCCAGCTCCGGGAGCTCGAGCAGCTCGGCGATGCAGGCCGTGCTGCCCCCGACGTAGGTGGTGACCAGGTCGATGTCGGTGGCCACGCACCAGGCCCGGTCGGCCGGCCACCACAGGTTGGCGCTCTGCTCGTAGGGCTCGGCGGCGAAGTTCTCCGCGGCCAGCGACACGGGCCCGTTGACCAGCCAGTACTCCCGGTCGGCCACGGTCAGGGTGGGGTGGTCGGTGATCACCGCGCCGCCGAGCGCGACGCCGAACCAGCAGACGTCGGGGGTGCGGGTGTACCGGGTGAGCACCTCGACCAGGCGCTCGGCGACCGGCACGGGCAGGTGCCCGCGGGCGGGGGCGCCGTGCCACAGCGGGGCCTGGTCGTCGTTCTCGAAGTAGTCCATCGCCCCGGTGACCGAACCCCACTGCATCAGCGGGTGGGCGGCGGTGCCGTTGGCGGCGGCGACGGAGGACCAGGGGACCTCGACGTCGTCGTCCCCGACGTAGCGGACGGCGGGGTGGAAGACCCGGGCCAGCGCCGGGAAGCCGGTGGGCACCAGTGCGGCCACGGTCTCCGGGCGGGCGCTCCGGGCGGACTCGGCAAGCCACAGGCCCGCGGTGGTGTCCAGCGCGACCGCGCGCCCGGCGAACTGCACGGCGTCGAGTCTCCCCAGGGAACGGACAACCCCCGGGCTGCTCCGCTGCGCTGAACCCGCCGGAGCGGGGAGCTGCACGCGGGCCGACTGGACAACGGTCGGCGGCCCGGGGGTCGGGTGACTGTCCGGTTCTCGCTCGCCGCCGTGCGACGGACGGGCGGGATTGCCGTCGTTCAGTTCCTGCCGGTCTTCGGCAGTGCCTGAACGGGCGGCCCATCTGGACGGCGGCTAGCGGACAGCCACCTCACGAGTCCTGAACGTATGCAACTTTCGGACCACCTCCTCTCTCGTGTACCTGAGACGGTACGACCGGTTTCGGCGGTCGGCAACGGCATTTGTTCAGCTGTCGGCGGACGGGCCGACGGTGCGCCCGGGCGGCGGGGCGTCCTCCCAGTCCGGGTCGTGGGTGGCCTTGTCGTCCACGGTGTGGATCGTGCGCCCGTCCTGGGTCTGGTAGACGTCGGGCACGCCGTCCCGGTTGCGGTCCGCCACCTCGATCGCGGTGATCGCGCGGTACCGGCGGTCGCGCATCTTCAGCAGGATCGAGGCCAGCAGGGCCGCCGTCAGGGTTCCGACGAGGACGCCGACCTTCACGTGCTCGTCGCGCAGCGAGCCCTCGCCGTACGCGAGCGCGCCGATGAGCAGCGAGACGGTGAACCCGATCCCGGCGAGCATGGCCAACCCGATGACGTCGGGCCAGCCCAGCGACTCGTCGAGCTCGGCGCGGGTGAAGCGGGAGACCAGCCAGGTGGCGCCGGTGATGCCGATCGTCTTGCCGGCGACCAGGCCCACCACGATGCCGATGGCGACCGGGTCGGACAGCGACTCGACGAGTCCGGAGAAGCCGCCGATGGTCACACCCGCGGCGAAGAAGGCGAACACCGGGACGGCGAAGCCCGCGGAGACGGGACGGATGCGGTGCTCGAGGTGCTCGGCCAGGCCCGGCCCGGCCTCCGGCCCGCCGGCGGCCGGGCTGCGCACCACGGGCACGGTGAAGGCCAGCAGCACCCCGGCGACCGTGGCGTGCACGCCGGACTCGTGCACGAGGACCCAGGTGATGACGGCGAGGGGGAGGAGCAGCCACCAGGACCGGATGCGCTTCTGCACCAGGAAGCCGAAGACGGCGAGCGGGACGAGCGCCAGCACCAGCGGCGTGAGCGCCAGGCTGGAGGTGTAGAAGAGGGCGATCACCGTGATGGCCAGCAGGTCGTCGACCACCGCCAGGGTCAGCAGAAAGGTGCGCAGCGCCGTGGGCAGGTGGGTGCTGATGACGGCCAGGACGGCGAGCGCGAACGCGATGTCGGTGGCGGTGGGGATGGCCCAGCCGCGCAGGGCGCCGTCACCGGTGCCCAGGTTCACCAGGACGAACAGCAGGGCCGGGGCGATCATGCCGCCGACTGCGGCCGCGACGGGGAGGACTGCACGGCGGGGGTCGCGCAGGTCGCCGGCGACGAACTCGCGCTTCAGCTCCAGCCCGACCACGAAGAAGAAGATCGCCAGCAGCCCGTCGGCGGCCCAGGTGCCGAGGGTGAGGTCCAGGTGCAGCGACTCGGGGCCCACCCGGGTGTCGCGCAGCGACTCGTAGGCCTCGGACCACGGCGAGTTGGCCCAGATCAGCGCGATCACGGTGCCCACCAGCAGCAGGGCCCCGCCGACGGTCTCCTTGCGCAGGACCCCGGCGATCCGCGTCGCCTCCGGGTAGGACCCCCGGCTGAACAGGCGGGTGGGGTTGCTCACGTGGCGGCTCCGTTGTGCGGGGTCGGGAAGGACGTTGCCGACCAGACTTCCCGGCGCACCTCCTCACCACACTACCGGGGACGGGGATCACTTCCGGCGTGATCGCCGCTCAGCCGGCCAGCAGCTCGCGCACCCGGGTGGTCAGCCCGCCGTCCCCCCGCGCCACCCCGTCGACCCGGACGACGGCCGTGGCGCCGCGGATCCCGGACAGCAGCCAGACCGCCTCGGCGGTGTGCAGGTCCGCGACCGTCCCGGGGGTGACCGCAGTGGGCCAGCCGTCGGCCTCCGCGGCGGCGAACAGCCGCGCCTGGGTGGTGCCGGCGAGGATCCCGGTCTCCGCCGGTGGGGTGTGCAGCCGCCCGCCGGCGGCCCAGACGACGGTCGACGTCGGTCCCTCCAGCAGCTGCCCGTCCAGCGCGGTGAAGACGACGTCGTCGGCGCCGCGCCGGTGGGCCTCGCGCAGCGCGGCCATGTTGACGGCGTAGGAGAGGGTCTTCGCCCCGCCCAGCAGCCACGGGGAGGCGGCCCGGACGTCGGCGGAGAGGCCCAGGGTGAGGGTCACCACCGCCACCCCCTGCTCCCGCTGGCGCAGCGTCTCCGCAGGCACCGGGGCCAGCAGGGCGAGCAGCGTGGGCGGGGTGCCGTCGCCGAGCCCGCGGGTGAGGAACACCCGGCAGGCGCCGTCGACCTCGGCCGGCCAGCCCGGGACGAGCGCGCCGACCACCGCGCGCACCGCGTCGTCGCCGGGGTGCGAGAGCTCCATCAGCGCCGCCGAGCGGCGCAACCGGGAGAGGTGCCCGGCCAGCTGCGGGGTCGCCCCGCCGGTCACCAGCACCGACTCGAAGCAGCCGTCGCCCCGCCCCAGGCCGAGGTCCAGTGCGCTCACCACCGGCTGGGTGGGGTCGACCACCCGGGCCCCGCCGTCCTGCCAGACCGCCACGCGCGTGCTCGTCACGGCTCCACCCTGCCGTACGGCGGTCCTAGGCTGGCGGCGTGTCCGAGGAGCCGATCACCGCGCCGCTGGCCGAGCAGCTGCGGGCCCGGGGGCTGCGGCTGACCACCCAGCGCCAGCGGGTGCTCGCCGCCGTCACCGCGCTCTCGCACGGCACCCCGGAGGACATCAGCTCGCGCTTGCGGGCCGAGGCCGGCCCGGACGGCGCCGCCCCGGACACCTCCACGGTCTACCGGACCCTCGAGCTGCTCGAGCAGCTCGGCCTGGTCTGGCACACCCACCTGGGCAAGGGCGCCCCGATCTACCACGCGGGCCAGCAGCACCGGCACGTGCACGTGGTCTGCCAGACCTGCGGGGAGATCAGCTCGGTCGACCCGACGGTGCTCGACGGCGCCGCGGAACGTCTGGGGGCCGAGCTGGGTTTCACGCTGGACGTGGGCCACGTGGCGCTGTCGGGCACCTGCCGGGCCTGCGCCGACACGATCCGGACGGAGCACTCATGACCATCCCCTCCCCGTTGCTGTCCCGGCCGGGCGCCGTCGCGCTCGCCCTCCCGGACGGCGGCACCGGCACGGTCGCCGCGCACTACGGCGAGCCGCTGCCCGAGCAGCGCCGCCTGGCCGAGGGAGCCGGGCTGGTCGACCGCAGCGACCGGGACGTGCTGACCGTGACCGGCGCCGACCGGCTGACCTGGCTGCACGACCTCAGCTCCCAGCACCTGCGGGAGCTGGCCGACGGCACCGGCACCGAGGCGCTGTTCCTGGGTCCCAACGGGCACGTGGAGCACCACGTCGTCCTCGCCGAGCTGGCCGGCACCACCTGGGCCGACGCCGAGCCCGGCGCAGGTGCCGCGCTGGCCGAGTGGCTGCAGAAGATGCGGTTCATGCTCCGCGTGGAGCCGGCGCTGGTCACCGACGCCTGGGCACTGCTGAGCCTGGCCGGGCCACGGGCCGACGCGGTGCTGACCGCGGCCGGCTGGCCCGTCCCGGCCGCCGAGCACGCCGTCGTCCCGCTGCCCGCCGGCGGCTGGGCCCGCCGGTCGCCCGCGATCGGCGACGGGAGCGCCGCGGTCGTCGACCTGCTCGTGCCGCGCGCCGAGCTGGCCGCCCGCGCCGACGAGCTGTTCGCCGCCGGCGCCGTGCCGGCCGGGCTGGACGCGTTCGAGGCGCTGCGCGTGGAGGCCCGCCGCCCGCGCGCCGGCATCGACACCGACCACCGCACCATCCCCAACGAGCTGCCCTGGCTGCGCACCGCCGTCCACCTGGACAAGGGCTGCTACCGCGGGCAGGAGACGGTCGCCCGGGTGCACAACCTGGGCCGCCCGCCGCGGCGGCTGGTGCTGCTGCACCTGGACGGGATGAGCGAGACGCTCCCCGCCCCGGGCACGCCGGTCACCTCCGGCAGTCGTGAGGTCGGCCGGGTCGGCACGGTGGTGCGCCACCACGAGCTCGGCGTGATCGCGCTGGCCCTGGTGAAGCAGTCCGTGGCCCCGGACGCGGCGCTGCACGTCGGCGAGGCCGTCGCCGGGATCGACCCCGACGACGGGCCGCAGGAGGTCGACGCCGACGTGGCGGCGGCCCGGAACCGGGTGAAGGCCGTGCGGTCTGCGACGATGCGGGCGTGAGCACTGCCGGCGGCGTCGAGGGGACTCTGATCACCCTCGCCCCGACCGGGGCGGAGTCGGCCAAGGCCGACGTGCCGGCGCTGCCGGTCACCGTCGATGAGGTCGTCGCCACCGCCCGGGACTGCCAGGCGCTCGGCGCCGCCGTCCTGCACCTGCACGTCCGCGACGCCGACACCCGTCCCACGCTCGACCTGCCCCGGGTGCGTGAGGTGGTTGGCGGGCACCTGCGCGTCGGCATGGAGGACACCCTCAGCTACGCACCGGGCGAGCCGGTGCGCGACAACGCCCAGCTGGTGGCGCGCGCGGCCGGGCTCGCCCGGATCGCCCAGCGTCCGCTGCTGTCCCCGGTGCAGGCCCGGCAGCTGCTGGGCATCGGCGCCACTGACCCCGTCCAGCACACCCCCGTGGAGGTCGCCCCGTGACCAGCCCGACCGCTGCCGGCGGCGCCGCCGTCGACGCACTGCTCGACCCGTCCTTCCTCGAGGGGGTGGAGCAGCTGCCGATGAGCGAGGTCCGCGCGCTGCGCCAGCAGGCCGAGCAGGCGGAGGTCGACCTCTCCTACACGCGCCGCCTGCTGCAGGGCCGGCTGGACATCGTCCGCCGGGAGCTGCAGCGCCGCGCCGAGCACGACGGCCGCTCGCTGGTCGACCTGCTGCCGGAGATCCTCGCCGAGAAGGGCCGGGGTCCCGCGCACGGCCTGGGTCGCCACCAGACGGTGCAGCCCACCGACTCCGGGCAGCACGAGCACTGGGTGAACGGCCTGGCTCCCGGGGTCGACCTCTCCGACGTCCCGGCGCTGCCCGACGACCAGCTCGAGCGCGCGGCGCGGGCGCTGGGCGAGGGGGAGCGCAGCCTGTCGGAGCGCCGGCGCGGCGTGCAGCAGGTGATGGACGCCCTGGCCGGGGAGCTGGGCCGGCGCTACCGGGACGGCCTGGCCGACGTCGCCCAGCTGCTCGCCGACGAGTCGCGGCACCGCCCATGACGACGGGCTGGCCGGGCTCGCCGGTGCTGGTCGAGGTGTGGCGCTCGGGGTTCCTGGAGTCGGTGCACCGCGGCTCGCTCGTCGTGCTGGACGCCGCGGGCGCCCCGCTGCTGGAGGTGGGCGACGTCCGCCGTCCGGTGCTGCCCCGCTCGGCGAACAAGCCGGTGCAGGCGACGGCGCTGCTGGAGGCCGGCTGGCGCCCCCGGGACGAGCGGGAGCTGGCCCTCGGCGCGGCCTCGCACAACGGAGAGGACGGGCACAGCGAACTCGCCGCCCAGTTGCTGGCCGGAGCCGGGCTGGGGCCCGGCGACCTGGGCTGTCCGCCGGCGCTGCCGCAGCACGAGGGCACCCGGGCGCAGTGGCTGGTGGCCGGGCGGGCGCCCGACCGGCTGGCGATGAACTGCTCGGGCAAGCACGCCGCGATGCTGTCGGCCTGCGTGGCCGCGGGCTGGCCGACCGAGGGCTACCTCGCTCAGGAGCACCCGCTGCAGCAGGCGATCGAGGCGCGGCTGGGAGAGGCGGCCGGGGAGCCGGTCAGCGCCGTCGTCGTCGACGGCTGCGGCGCGCCCCAGCACGCCCTGTCGCTGACCGGGCTGGCCCGCGGGGTGCTCTCGCTGGTGCAGGCCGAACCGGGCACGCCCGGCCGGCTGGTCGCCGACGCGATGCGTGCCCACCCCTGGCTGGTGGCCGGCACCGGACGGGACGACACCGAGCTCATGCAGGGCGTGCCCGAGCTGCTGGTGAAGGGCGGCGCCGACGGCGTGCACGTCGCCGCCCTGCCCGGCGCCGGCGCCGTGGCGCTCAAGCTGGACGACGGCGGCGACCGCGGGCGGCTGCCCGCGCTGACCGCCGGGCTGCAGCGCCTGGGCGTGCCGGCCGAGGTGCTGTCCCGGTGGCAGCTCACACCGGTGCGCGGTGGCGAGGGCGTGGTCGGCCAGGTGCGGGCGGCGGCGTCGCTCGCCTGACCGGCGGCGGGTGCCGGCGCGGCGGGTCGACCCGCGCCGAACGGGTGCTAGCGGCGCGCTTGCAAGAGCTAGCACCCGTGGTTACGGTGGAACGGTGCCTGGTCCCACGGAGTTCGTCCGCGATCAGGTGAGCGCTGTCCGCGAGACGGTCACCTCGGCCGCGGCGGAGGCCGGCCACGTGCCGGCGAGCGTCGGGTCCCACGTGGGCGAGTTCATCCGTACGCAGCGCAGCGCCGCCCAGGTGTCGCTGCGCGAGCTGGCCCGCGCCGCGGGGGTGAGCAACCCCTACCTGTCCCAGGTCGAGCGCGGGCTGCGCAAGCCGTCGGCGGAGATCCTGGCCCAGATCGCCCGGGGCCTGAAGATCTCCGCAGAGACCCTCTACGAGCAGGCCGGCTTCCTCGACCGCCGGTCGGGCACCGCCGGCACCGTCGCGGCGATCCGCGCCGATCCGGCGCTCTCCGAACGGCACAGGGCCGTTCTCCTGGAGCTCTACGAGACCTACGCCCGGGAGCACGCCCGCGAGCAGGCGGAGACCGCCCCGGTGCCCCACCCGCCCGCCCCCCAGTCACCCACCCAGTCACCCCAGGAGGAGACGGCATGAGCCGCACCGACGCCCTGAAGCACTACGGCGAGACCCTCGTCGACACCGGCCGCACCGGCCTGCTGGCCGCCCTCGGCGCCGGCGACGTCGCCGTCGACCGGGCACGCACCGTCGTCGGCCAGTTCCGCTCGCGCACCGAGGCGCTGCCCGGCGAGGCCCAGGTGCAGGCCGACCTGGCCGGCAAGGAGGCCCGCACCCGGGCCGAGCAGGCCCGCGCCCGTGCCGCCCAGGCCGCCGCCGAGGCCCGCGTCCGCGCCGCACAGGCCCGCGAGCAGGCTGCCGCGGCGGCCCAGCAGGCCCGCGTCGCCGCTGCCCAGGCCCGCACCGCGGCGGTCGACGCCGCCGCGACGGTGCGGCCGGACACCGTCATGGGCACGGTCACCGGGCTGGTCGAGACCGCCCGCACCCAGGCGCTGACCACGATCGGCGAGCTCGCCGACCGGGGTGCGACGCTCGTCGGCCCGACGTTCCAGCGGTTCGCCGGGCGGGCCGAGCAGGCCGTCGACACCATGGAGGGCGCCGTCGCCGACGCCGCCGGGACCGCGCAGGAGACGGTCGACGCTGCGTCGAACGAGGTGACCTCGGTCGCGCAGAAGACCGCGGCGCGCGCCGACGACGCGCTCGACACCGTCGCCGGTGAGACCGCGGAGGCCGCCGCCACCACCAAGCGGCGGGTCCGCGACGGCGCCGCGACGGCCACGGAGGAGACCGCCGGGAAGCCCGCGAAGAAGGCCACCGCGCGCAAGGCGCCCGCGAAGAAGGCGGGCGCCGAGCGCGGCACGGCGGCGGAGAGCACCACCCCGGTGCCCGACCCGCTCGCCGTCCCGGCCAAGAGCGACGACGCCGAGTAGCCCTCCGGCTCCGGCACGACCTGCGCCGCCCCGGCGCCCGCGATCGACGCGGGTGCCGGGGCGGCGCCGTCTCACCCGGGAGGGGCAGGTGACCGGCGCGGCGTGGGTCGACCCACCGGAAGCGCCTCCGGGACGCCTATCCTCTGCGGCATGGGCTTCGACGGGTTCGTCTACGAGCTGGTCCGTCTGGGCACGCTGGCGCTCGCGCTGTGGGCCTTCGTCGACGCGATCATCCGCCCGACGGCGGCCTTCGTGGCGGCCGGCAAGCTGACCAAGCCCGGCTGGATGGCGATCACCGGCATCTCCGCGCTGGCGCTCTGGTGGATGGGCCCGCTGAGCCTGTTCGGGCTCCCCGCGGTGATCGCGGCCGTCGTCTACCTGGTCGACGTGCGCCCCGCGGTGCGCGGGCTGCGGCGGGGCGGCAACGACACCAGTTGGTGAACCGGCGGGTCAGTACCCGCGGTCGGACGGCATGAGGACCCACAGCGCCACGTAGGCGACGAACTGCGGGCCCGGCAGCACGCAGCTGACGACGAACGCCAGCCGCAGGCCGTTGCGGGACAGGCCGAACCGCCGGGCCAGGCCGGCACACACCCCCGCGATCACCTTGTGCCGGGAGTCGCGGGTCAGGCGGCGGGACGCAGGAGCGGTCATGCACCGACCCTAGGGGCCCCGGGGCGACCTGTGCAGCTCCTCGTCCCCGGCTGGGCGCCTCAGCCGAAGACGCCGGCCGGTGGCTCCGGTGACGGCTGCGCGTCGGCGTCGGTGGCCGGCGCCTGCTGCCCGACGAAGGTGCGCAGCAGGTCACCGGTGACCAGCCGGGCGGGCATCGGGTCGGCCAGGCAGCGGCGGGTCAGCTCGGCCACCGGCAGCTCGCCGTCGGAGGCGACGGCGACCAGGTTGCCGAACCGGCGGCCCTTGAACGTGCTCGGCTCGGCGACCAGGGAGAGGTGGGCGAAGACCGCCGCCAGCGTCGCCGCCTCGGTCCGGGCGAACCGCAGCGGCGGGCCGTCGGAGACGTTCCACGCCGTCGTCCCACCCGGGCGGAGCACCCGGGCGACGTCGGTGGCGAACTCCACGGTGGTCAGGTGCGCCGGGGTGCGGGCGCCGGCGAAGACGTCGACCAGCACCAGGTCGGCGCTGGCGTCCGGCAGTGCGGCCAGCCCGGCGCGGGCGTCGATCGCCCGCACCCGGACCCGTGCGCCCCGGGGCAGCGGCAGCCGGGACCGGACCAGGTCGGTGAGCCGCTCGTCGAGCTCCATCACCCGCTGCACGGAGCCGGGCCGGGTCACGGCCACGTACCGGGCCAGGGTCAGCGCGCCGCCGCCGAGGTGGACGACGTCCAGCGGCTCGCCCGCCGGCGCGACCAGGTCGACGACGTGCCCCATCCGGCGGACGTACTCGAACTCCAGGTGGGTCGGGTCGCCCAGGTCGACGTGCGACTGCGGGACGCCGTCCAGGTGCAGCTCCCACGCGCCGTCCCGGTCGGCGTCGGCCAGCAGCTCCGCCGTGCCGCCGCCGACCTCGACCGGCCCGGGCAGGGCGGTGAGGGCAGGGCGCTCGTCCCGGGTGCGTCCCCGCCGGCTCACGAGGGCGCGACCGCGGACCAGCGGACGGTGACCTCGCCGTGCCTCCACCGCCGGGTCGGCGCGACCAGCGGCCAGCCCTGCTCGGCCAGCGTCTCGACCGCCGCGGCCCAGCGCTGCCGGGGGCCGAACGTCGACAGCCCGGCGGCCGAGGCCCAGGCGGCGTCGAAGGCCGTGAGGAAGGCGTGCACCGGCTGGCCGGGCACGTTGTGGTGGATCAGCGCCTTGGGCAGCCGCTCGGCCAGGTCCGACGGGCGCTCCAGGTCCGAGACCCGGGCGGCCAGGGTGAGGGTCAGCGGGCCGTCCTCGTCCAGCGCCACCCAGGTCGCCCGCCGTCCCCACTCGTCGCAGGTGCCCTCGACCAGCAGCCCGCCGGGGGCCAGCGCGCCGCGCATGGTGTCCCAGGCGCGGGCCGCGGACTCCTCGTCGTACTGGCGCAGCACGTTGAAGGCCCGCACCAGCACCGGCTGCAGCCCGGCCAGCTCGAACCCGCCCACCCGGAAGTCGACCCGCGGCGGGTCGCGGTCCGCGGCGACCGCGGTCACCCGCTCCGGATCGATCTCCAGGCCGATCACCTCCAGCCCGGCCACCTCCGGGGCCAGCCGCTCGGCCAGCTCCAGGGTGGTCACCGCCGAGGCGCCGTAGCCCAGGTCGACGACGAGCGGGTGGGCGGCGTCCCGCAGCCGCGCGACCTGGGTGGCGACCAGCCAGCGGTCGACCCGGCGCAGCCGGTTGGCGTTGGTGGTGCCGCGGGTCGGCAGGCCGAGGGCCCGCGCGCGGCCGGCGGCCAGCCGGGGCGCCTTCCGGACGGGCGGCAGCGACGCACGCTGGGTGTGGTCGCTCACGGTGGACGAGGTTAGCCGCGCCGCGGATTACGGTGGTGCGGTGCAGGTACGCCGCGACGCCCGCTTCGCGGAGCTGACCACCCTCGGGGTCGGTGGCCCGATCGACCGCCTGGTCGAGGTCACCACGCGCGAGGAGCTGGTCGCCGCCGTCCGCGACGCCGACGACGCCGGCCGCCCGCTGCTGGTCCTCGGTGGGGGCTCCAACCTCATCGGCCCGGACGCCGGCTGGCCCGGTGACGTGGTGCTGGTCCGCACCCGCGGCGTGGCCCGCCGAGACGCCGGTGAGCAGGTGGAGCTCGAGGTCGAGGCCGGCGAACCGTGGGACGACCTGGTCGCGGCCACCGTCGGGCAGGAGCTGGCGGGCCTGGAGGCCCTCTCGGGCATCCCCGGCTCGACCGGCGCGACCCCCGTGCAGAACGTCGGCGCGTACGGCCAGGAGGTCGCCGCGCTGATCACCTCGGTGCGCACCTGGGACCGCGCCGCCCGCGCCGAGCGGGTCTTCACGCCGGAGGAGTGCGGCTTCGCCTACCGGGACAGCCGGTTCAAGGCCCAGCCCGGGGCGTACGTGGTGCTCGCGGTGACCTTCGCGCTGCGGCCCTCCGCGCACTCGGGAGCGGTCAGCTACGCGGAGCTGGCCCGGACCCTCGGCGTCGAGCTGGGGGAGACCGCGCCGCTGGCCGCCGTGCGCGACGCCGTGCTCGGGCTGCGTCGCGGCAAGGGCATGGTCTGGGACCCGACCGACCCCGACACCCGCAGCGCCGGGTCGTTCTTCACCAACCCCATCGTCCCGGTGGCTGCCGCGGTGCCGGGCTGCCCGAGCTGGCCGGCCGGGATCGGCGCGGACGGCGCGGAGCAGGTCAAGCTGTCGGCGGCCTGGCTGGTGCAGTCGGCCGGCTTCGGCAAGGGCACCCGGGACGGGCGGGTCGGCACGTCGCCGCGGCACAGCCTGGCGCTGACCACCGAGCCCGGCGCCACCTCTGCGGAGCTGATGGCCTTCGCCGGGCGGGTCGTCGACGCGGTGCGCGACCGGTTCGGCGTGACCCTGGTGCCCGAGCCGGTGCGCCCGTGAGCGTGCGACCGGACGAGGCCCGGCGGCTCGGGGCGCTCTACGAGACGCTGCGCGCGCCCGCCGTCCCGGCCGGTGGTGGTCCCGGGGCCATGCAGGCCTGGCTGGCCCGGGTGGAGGCCGACGGCGCGCTGGCCGGGCTGATCTCCCGGCTGCTCAACGGCGGCGACCTGCTCCGCGCCGACGTCGAGGCGGCCCAGGCGCTGACCACGTCGGCCGGGACCTCCGCCGACCGGGCCCAGGTCGCCGCCGCCTACGAGCTGCTGCGCGACCACAGCGTCTGAACGTCGGCTCACTCGAGCAGGAGGGCGAGCCCCACCGCGAGTGCGGTCAGCACGGCGAGGGTGACGGCCAGCCACAGCAGCATGCGCAGCGCGCGCTGCCGGCCCCGGGGGTTGGTGACCCAGCCACCGGTCAGCTCGCCCAGCTTCCCGACCGTGCCGGCCGGGGAGTACTGGTTCGTCTCACGCCCGTCTCCGTGCATGTCGCGATGGTGCCCGCGGCGGCGTCGTCCGTCGACCCGCTCCGGACGACCGCACCCCAGAGGTGCCGGTGCGTGAGGTCGTGGTCTGCCCACCGGGAGTGGGCAGAGCACGACGTCCCGCGGTGACCCGTCCGACCGGGGCGCCGCTGGCCGGATCGACCGGTGCGTGCGAGCCTGGACGTGAGCCCGCAGCCGGGCTCCCGGACGAGCGGCGCCGTACCCGGACAGCGACAAGACGGCGTTCCGGGAGTGGTCATGGCCTGGCTCGTCCTCGTCGTCTCCGGCGCGCTGGAGGCCGTCTGGGCGACCGCGCTCGACCGCTCGCAGGGCTTCACCCGCCTGGCGCCGAGCGTCGTCTTCGCCGTGGCCCTCGCCGGCAGCATGGGCGGGCTGGCGTTCGCCATGCGCACGCTGCCGCTGGGCACGGCCTACGCGGTGTGGGTGGGCATCGGCGCGACGCTGACCGCCGGCTGGGCCATGCTCACCGGCGCCGAGCCGGTGTCGGTGGTCCGGGTGCTGCTGCTGGCCGGCATCGTCGGCTGCGTGATCGGGCTCAAGCTGGTCAGCTGACCGGGAGTGGGGCGGTCACCCGTCCTCGCGGGCCACCTTGTGCTGGGCAGCCTGGGCCCGCGGCCGGACGACGAGCAGGTCGACGTTCACGTGGTGCGGGCGGGTGACCGCCCAGGCGATGACGTCGGCGACGTCCTCGGCCACCAGCGGCTCGCGCACCCCCCGGTACACGGCGTCGGCCTTCTCCTGGCTGCCGGTGCGGTTGAGCGAGAACTCCTCCGTCTTGACCATCCCCGGGGCGATCTCGATCACCCGCACCGGGTCGTGCACCAGCTCCAGGCGCAGCGTCTCGGCCAGCGTGTGCACCCCGTGCTTGGCGGCGGTGTAGCTGGCGCCCCCCTCGTAGCTGACCAGCCCGGCGGTGGAGCCGACGAACACCAGGTCGCCGGCGCCGGACGCCTGCAGCGCCGGCAGCAGCGCCTTGGTCACCCGCACCGGGCCCAGCACGTTGACGTCGTAGGTGCGCTCCCAGGAGCCCAGGTCGGCCTCGGCCACCGGGTTGGCGTCGAACGCCCCACCGGCGTTGTTCACCAGCACGTCGACCCGGTCCAGCGAGGCCGCCAGCGCCGTGACCGACGCGGGGTCGGTCACGTCCAGCTGCGCGACCCGGCCACCGATCCGGGCGGCCAGCTCGGTCAGCCGGTCCAGCCGGCGCGCGGCCAGCACGACGTCGAACCCCTCGGCCGCCAGCCGCTCCGCGGTCGCGGCGCCGATCCCGCTGGAGGCGCCGGTGACGACGGCGACCCGGCCGGAGCCGGGGAAGGGCACTCGTGCGGGGGAGGGAGCAACGGGGCTGGACATGTGTCCATCCTGGCCTTGTTGCAGACTGAACCACCGACAGGGTGTCCGCCGCGGGCGCCACGCACGCCCGAGCGGAGGTGGCACCGTGCCTGGTCGACGGCCCGGTCGCCCCGGCGTCCTGCGGCGCAACTCCCCGGCACCCAACACCACGGCACCCGTGCTCCCGCGCCGGGTGGCGACCCTCTCGGTGCACACCAGCCCGCTGGAGCAGCCCGGCGCCGGTGATGCCGGAGGCATGAACGTCTACGTGGTCGAGGTGTCCCGCCGCCTGGCCGAGCGCGGCATCGCCGTCGACGTCTTCACCCGCGCCACCTCCAGCGACCAGCCGCCGGTGGTCGCGATGAGCCCGGGCGTCACCGTCCGGCACGTCAGCGCCGGCCCGTTCGAGGGGCTCGGCAAGAACGAGCTCCCCGCCCAGATGTGCGCCTTCACCGCCGCCGTGCTGCGCGAGGAGGCCCAGCACGAGCCGGGGCACTTCGACGTCGTCCACTCCCACTACTGGCTGTCGGGCCAGGTCGGCTGGCTGGCCCGGGACCGGTGGGGCGTGCCGCTGGTGCACTCCGCGCACACCCTGGCCAAGGTGAAGAACGCCGCGCTCGCCGAGGGCGACGAGCCCGAGCCGCGCGCCCGGGTGATCGGCGAGGAGCAGGTCGTCGCCGAGGCCGACCGGATGGTCGCCAACACCGCCGAGGAGGCGCGCCAGCTCGTCGACTTCTACGGCGCCGACCCGCGCCGCACCCTGGTCGTGCCCCCCGGGGTCGACCTGCGCACCTTCCGGCCCGGAGACCGCCAGCGCGCCCGGGAACGGGTGGGCGTGCCCGCCGACGCCGTCGTGCTGCTGTTCGTCGGGCGGATCCAGCCGCTCAAGGCCCCGGACATGCTGCTGCACGCGGCCGCCCGGATGCTCGCCGCGGACCCCGAGCTGCGCGCCCGGCTGCAGGTGCTGGTGGTCGGCGCACCCAGCGGGTCCGGGCTGGCCGAGCCGCAGCGGCTGCAGGAGCTGGCCGTGCGCCTGGGCGTCACCGACGTCGTCCGGTTCCTGCCGCCGCAGCCACCGGCGCAGCTTGCCGACCACTACCGCGCCGCCGACGTCGCCGTCGTGCCCAGCCACAACGAGTCCTTCGGCCTGGTGGCGCTGGAGGCGCAGGCCTGCGGTACACCGGTGGTGGCCGCGCGGGTCGGGGGCCTGCCGACCGCGGTCGACGACGGCGTCTCCGGCCTGCTGGTCACCGGCCGCGACCCCGGGGACTACGCCGCCGCGATCACCCGGGTGCTGGAGCGCCGGGAGCTGCTGGCGGCCGGGGCGCGGCGGCACGCCGCCGCCTTCAGCTGGGACCGCACCGTCGACTCCCTCGTCGACGGCTACGCCGCGGCGATGGCCGAGATGAGCCGGCGGTCGGCGCCGCTGGCCCGGCTGCGCGGTGCGGAGGCCGTGCGGCTGCTCTCCGGGGGCACGGCGGGCCGATGAGCCGGCGGAGCGTGGCGGAGCTCGACGGGGTCGTCGAGAGGGCCCTGCGCGCCGCGGAGCTGGAGTACGAGCACCCGGACACCGGGCGGTTCGTGGTGACCCTGCCCGGGGTGAAGAAGCTGCGCACCCTGGTGGGGCTCACCGTCGGCGCGCACGGGTTCCGGGTCGAGGCGTTCGTCTGCCGCCAGCCCGACGAGAACCGCGAGCAGCTGTGGGCCTGGCTGCTGCAGCACAACGCCCGGATGTACGGGGTCGCGTACTCGATCGACAGCGTCGGCGACGTCTACCTCACCGGCACCCTCGGGCACGACGCGGTGAACGCCGAGGAGATCGACCGCATCCTCGGGGCGGTGCTCACCTACGCCGACGAGCACTTCAACACGATGCTGCAGATCGGGTTCGGCAGCTCGATCCGCCGCGAGTGGAACTGGCGGGTCGAGCGCGGGGAGTCGCTGCGCAACCTGGAGGCGTTCGCCGCCTTCGCCGACCCCACCCGTCGGCCGCCCGGGTGAGCCGGCCCGCCCTGACCCCGCCGACCACGCTGCCGGCCGGCTACGACCGGCGGTGGTGGGTGCTCGCCACCATGGTCGTCTGTCTGCTGATGGTGATCATGGGCAACACCATCCTCAACGTCGCGCTGCCCACGCTCCAGCGCGAGCTGGACGCCACTCAGGGCGAGCTCCAGTGGGCGATCGACTCCTACATCCTCGTCTTCGCCGGGCTGCTGTTCAGCTGGGGCGTGCTCGGTGACCGGTTCGGCCGGCGCAAGGTCCTGCTGGCCGGGCTGACCATCTTCGCCGTCGGCTCGGTGCTCGCCGCGTTCAGCGACTCGGCGCTGGAGCTCATCGCCTGGCGCGCGGTGATGGGGGTCGGCGGCGCCGCGGTGCAGCCCGCCACGCTCGCGGTGATCACCAACGTCTTCCCGGCCGGCGAGCGGGGCCGGGCGATCGGGCTGTGGGCCGGTGCCTCGGGCCTCGCGGTCGCCGGCGGTCCGCTGGCCGGGGGGCTGGTGCTGGAGCACTACTGGTGGGGCGCGGTCTTCCTGCTCGGCGTCCCGGTCGCGGCGCTGGGCATCCTGGGCATCCTCCTCGTCGTCCCGGAGTCCAGGGACCCCGCGCCCGGCCGGCTGGACGTGCCGGGCGTGCTGCTGTCGATCGTGGCGCTCGCCGGGCTGGTCTTCGGCATCATCCGCGGCGGCAGCGACGGCTGGAGCGCGCCGCAGACCTGGGCGCCGCTGGGCGGCGGGGTGCTGCTGCTGGTGGTCTTCGTCTGGTGGCAGCGGCGCACCAGCCACCCCGCGCTGGACGTCACGCTGTTCCGCAACCCGGCCTTCTCCGCCGCCGCCGGCGCGCTCACGCTCAACTTCTTCGCGCTGCAGGGGGCGACGTTCTACCTCGTCTACTACCTGCAGGGCGTGCGTGGGTACTCCCCGCTGGCCAGCGGGGCCAGCCTGGTGCCGGTCGCGCTGGGCATCGCGCTGGTGGCCCCGCGCAGCTCGGTGCTCGCCGAGCGGTTCGGCGCGAAGGCCGTGTGCGCCACCGGCTTCACCCTCATCGCGTTCTCCTTCGCCGGCATCCAGCTGCTGGACGCCGACGCGCCGTTGTGGCTGGTGCTCACCGTGCTGGCGCTGCAGGGGGTCGGCATGGGCTCGGTGATGGCCCCGGCCACCGAGTCGATCATGTCCGTCGTCCCGCGGGAGAAGGCCGGCGCGGGCGCGGCGGTCAACAACGCGGTGCGCCAGGTGGGCGGCGCGCTGGGGGTGGCGATCCTCGGCTCGGTGCTGGCCGGGGCCTACGCCACCCGGCTCGGCGACGAGGTCGACGCGCTGCCGCCCGCCGCCCGGGAGCAGGCCAGCGAGTCGATCATCGGGACGCTGGCCGCGGTCGAGCGCGCCCGGGCCGCCGGCGGTGAGGCTGCGTCCGGCGTCGGCGCTGTCGTCGAGCCGGCCCGGGAGGCCTTCGTCGGGGCGATGCACCTGACCGCCGTCGGCACCGCCGGCTGTGCGGTCATCGCCGCGGTGGTCGTCCTCGTCTGGCTGCCCGGCCGGCGTCTGCCCGCCTGACCTCAGGCCGCGCCGGGCCACCAGAAGGTGGTCGCGGTGCGCGGCCGGTCGTCGGTGAACCGGCGCATCGCCGCGGCCACCTCCGGCTCGCGCGCCACCGGCAGGCACAGCCGCCGGCGGGTGAAGGCCAGCACCACGTCGTCGGGGGCGTCCCGCCACGGGTCGGCCCGCGACCAGGTGTGCTGCTGCGCGGTGATGCCCAGCTCGTCGAGCACCTCGGCGAACAGGGCAGCCGTGGGGCCGCTGGGCCGCTCCTGGCCGTGGAAGTGCCGCCACAGCCCACCCAGCGACGTCCACGGGTGGACGTCGGTCAGCTCGACCACCACCCGGTGGCGAGCGTGCGCGGTCAGCTCGGTGACGAACGCGGCGACGTCGGGCACGTTGTAGACGACGTTCGCGCACACCACGACGTCGGCCGGCGGCACCCGCTGCGCGACGTCCGGCCACCGCCCGACCCAGGTGCGCACCGTCGTCGCCGGGGAGGCGAGCGCCGCCGCGGTGAACCGGGCCAGCAGATCGGCGGACTCGTCGAGTCCCAGCAGCTCCGGTGCTCCGGCGGGCACGCTGGCCGCCCCACCGCCGCAGCCGACGTCCAGCACGCTGCCCGGGCCGGCCTCCCGCACTGCGGCGAGGGTCGCCGCCGCGCCGCGGTCGGCGCCGAACAGGCCCGGCGGGAAGCCGTAGGGGGACTCCGGGGCGGCGGCCAGCAGCTCCGGGTCGATCGCCCACGCCGCCAGCTCCGCCGCCCACCGTTCGGTCGCACGCACGGGCCGATCCTCCCCTGCCGGACTAGCGTGGGCAGCGATGGTGGACCAGACCCCGGCGCCGGCCCGGCAGGGCCGGGCGCTCATCGGCCTGGTCGCCGCCTCCGCGCTGGCCTACCCGCTGCTGCTGTGCGCGGTCGAGCTGCTGGTCGTGCAGCTGATCGCCCCGGACGCCGGGGCGCTCGCGCTCTGGGGCTCGGTGGCGGTCATCTGCAGCCTGGCGATGGTCGCCGCCGTGCGCTGGGGTGCCGGACGTCGGTTCTGGAGCCCGTGGCTGCTGGTGGGGCTGGTGCCGCCCGCGCTCTTCGAGCTGTGGGTCTGCTGGCCACTGCTCACGCGCTGACCCGGAGTCGGGCAGGATGGCAGCGTGACTGAGACCGCGAGCCCCGTTGCGACCCTCGTCCTGCTCCGCCACGGCGAGAGCGAGTGGAACAAGGCCAACCTGTTCACCGGCTGGGTGGACGTCCCGCTGTCGGAGAAGGGCCGCGCCGAGGCGGCCCGCGGTGGCCAGCTGATGGCCGAGCAGGGCGTGCTGCCCGACGTCTGCCACACCTCCGTGCTCAAGCGGGCGATCGCCACCTCCGAGCTGGCGCTGGCCGCCGCCGACCGGCAGTGGATCCCGGTGAAGCGCTCCTGGCGGCTCAACGAGCGGCACTACGGCGCCCTCCAGGGCAAGGACAAGGCCGCCACGCTCGCCGAGTACGGCGAAGAGCAGTTCATGACCTGGCGCCGCTCCTACGACACCCCGCCGCCGCCGATCGAGCCCGGCAGCGAGTTCAGCCAGGACGGCGACCCGCGCTACGCCATGCTGCCGCCGGAGGTGCGCCCGGCCACCGAGTGCCTGGCCGACGTCGTCGTCCGCATGCTGCCCTACTGGTACGACGCGATCGTGCCGGACCTGCGGTCGGGGCGGACCGTGCTGGTCGCCGCGCACGGCAACAGCCTGCGGGCGCTGGTGAAGCACCTGGACGGCATGGGCGACGAGGAGGTCGTCGGCCTCAACATCCCGACCGGCGTACCGCTGCGCTACGACCTCGACGCCGACCTGCGCCCGCTGCAGAAGGGCGGTCAGTACCTCGACCCCGACGCCGCCGCAGCAGCGATCGAGGCGGTCAAGAACCAGGGCAAGAAGTAGGGCACCGCGGAGCCCCCGGCAGCTCGGCTGCCGGGGGCTCCGTGTGTGTCCGGACTACGCGCCGTGTGTGTCCGGACTACGCGCCGTCAGGCGCTGCACGCCGACGAGGGGGGCCGGAGGCATCCCCGAGGAGGGGTGCGCAACGGCTCAGCGCCGACGGGGCACGGCCGTCGGCCGCGGTGCGGTCCGGAGGACCGCCTCAGGAATCGTGCGTCGCGACCATCGCGCGCTCGCCGGTGACCAGGTAGACCACCCGGCGGGCCACGCTGACCGCGTGGTCGGCGAAGCGCTCGTAGTAGCGGCCCAGCAGCGTGACGTCGATGGCCGACTCGATGCCGTGCCCCCAGGTGGGGAGCAGCAGCTCGCGGAACAGCTGCTTGTGCAGCTGGTCCATGACGTCGTCCTCGGCCTCCAGCTCGGCGGCCGCCTCGACGTCGCGCTTGGCGATGACGGTGCTGGCCTTGGTGACCAGGCTCCCGGCGACGTGGCCGGCCTCCAGGAAGACCGGGCGCACCTCCTGGGGCACCGCGTGCTCCGGGAAGCGCATCCGCGCGACCTTCGCGATGTGCTCGGCCAGGTCGCCCATCCGCTCCAGGTCACCGACGATCCGCATCGCGGTGGTGATGGTGCGCAGGTCGGTGGCGACCGGCTGCTGCCGGGCCAGCAGGGTGAAGCAGCGCTCCTCGATGCTCTCGCGCACCGAGTCGATCCGCTCGTCCCCGGCGATCACCAGGTCGGCGAGCGCGACGTCGGCGTCGAGCAGGGCGGTGGTCGCGGTGCTCATCGCGGACCCCACCGAGTTGGCCATCTCCACCAGGCAGGCGTTGATGTCGTCCAGTTCCTCGCGGTAGCTCTCCCGCAGCACGCTTCCTCCGTCCACTTGCCGCGCCGGGTCCGGGCCCGGGTGGCTCGGCTGCTCGGCGCGTGGCGTCGCCGCCCACCGTCCGGAACGCCCGGTGCCGGACGTCGGAACGCGTGTGCACACGAGCCTAAAGACGGTGCCACGCGCTGCAGGAGGCCGCCAGGTGAACGCCCGGGCACACCGCGGTGAACTGTCCCGCCCGGACGGGTGATGTGCCCCGGGACCGGTCGTGCACTCGCCCTTCCTGTCTAGCATCGGCACCGTGGAACCGCTGGTCGCCCTGGTGGCGGGCCTCGCGACCGGCCTGCTGCTGGCGCTCACCGTGGTCCGCGCCCGCCACCGTCCCGTCGACGAGGGGGGCGCGGTGCCCCCGCGCGGCCAGGTCGACCCGCGCGCCGACGAGGAGGCCGCGCTCTCCCGCCGGCTGGTCGACCTGATGGACCCCGCCGTCGTCGTGGTCGGCCCCGACGACGCGGTGCTGCTGGCCAACCCCTCCGCGCGGGCGCTGGGCATCGTCCGGGGCAGTCGCCTGCTGGTTCCCGGCCTGCTGGAGGTGGCCCTGGAGACCCAGACCGCCGGCAGCCGCCGGGCCGACGTCGCACTCCCCGGAGACCTGGTCGGCGCGGGCCCCCGCACCGTGGGCGTGCACGGCATCCGGCTGGGCAGCGCACCGCTGAGCGGCACCGGGCCGGTGGCGCTGGTGCTCCAGGACGTCACCGAGGCCCGCCGCGTCGAGGCCGTCCGGCGGGACTTCGTCGCCAACGTCGGCCACGAGCTGAAGACCCCCGTGGGCGCGCTCGCGCTGCTGGCCGAGGCGATCCAGGGTGCCGCCGACGACCCGGAGACGGTGCAGCGGTTCGCCGCCCGGATGAGCCACGAGGCCGACCGGCTCTCCCGCCTGGTGCGCGAGCTCATCGACCTGTCCCGGCTGCAGGGCGCGGAGCCGATGCCCGAGCTGGTGCCGGTGGCCGTCGCCACCGTCGTGGCCGAGGCCGTCGACCGCACCCGCGCCGCCGCCGCGGCCAAGGACATCCAGCTCGCCGTCGCCGCCCAGCCCGGCCTGGTGGTCCGCGGGGTCGAGGCACAGCTGGCCACCGCGCTCACCAACCTGCTGGCCAACGCCGTCGCCTACAGCCCCGTGGAGACCACCATCGCGGTCGGCGCCCGGGCCCGCTCCGGGTTCGCCGAGATCGCCGTCACCGACTCCGGCATCGGCATCCCCCGCTCGGACCGCTCCCGGGTCTTCGAGCGCTTCTACCGGGTCGACCAGTCCCGGGCCAGCTCCACCGGTGGCACCGGACTCGGTCTGGCCATCGTCAAGCACGTCGCCAGCAACCACGGCGGATCGGTCACCGTGTGGAGCGAGGAGGGCCTGGGGTCGACGTTCACCCTGCGCATCCCCCTCGCCGCCGGGATCGACCAGCCCGTGGACGACGGCGCACCCGAGCGGCCGCCCGTGCCGCCGCTCCACCCGGCCCGCCCCCTCGACGTCGATGACGTCGCGGTCGGGTCCCACGACGACGGCCCCGCGGGGGCCGCGAGGAGAGGACGGTCATGACCCGAGTGCTCGTGGTGGAGGACGAGGAGTCCTTCAGCGACGCGCTGTCCTACATGCTGCGGCGAGAGGGCTACGACACGGTCGTGGCCGCCACCGGCACGGACGCGCTCGCCGAGTTCGACCGGGCCGGGGCCGACATCGTGCTGCTCGACCTCATGCTGCCGGGGCTCTCCGGTACCGAGGTCTGCCGCTCGCTGCGGGCCAGGAGCTCGGTGCCGATCATCATGCTCACCGCCAAGGACGCCGAGATCGACAAGGTCGTCGGGCTGGAGCTGGGCGCCGACGACTACGTCACCAAGCCCTACTCGGCCCGGGAGCTGGTCGCCCGGATCCGGGCCGTGCTGCGCCGCGGCACGGACGCCGAACCGGTGGCCGACAGCACGCTGGAGGCCGGCCCGGTGCGGCTGGACGTCGAGCGGCACGTCGTCGCGGTCGACGGGCAGCCCGTCGCCCTCCCGCTCAAGGAGTTCGACCTGCTCGAGCTGCTGCTGCGCAACGCCGGGCGGGTGCTCACCCGCGGTCAGCTCATCGACCGGGTCTGGGGAGCGGACTACGTCGGCGACACCAAGACCCTCGACGTCCACGTCAAGCGGCTGCGGGCCAAGCTCGAGCCCGACCCGGCCAACCCCAAGTACCTGGTGACCGTGCGCGGGCTCGGCTACAAGTTCGAGGCGTAGCTGATCGCGATCCTCCGGATCGCAACCGCAGCCACCACAGGGCGATCCTCCGGGCCGCACCGCGGCCAGGTGCCGGAGTGCGCTGCGCTGAGCCGTTGACCGTCCGGCCGGAGGTGGACCCTGCGGGCCCGCCGTCCGGCCGGACCGCCTGCGGCGGGCTCGTCAGCCCTGGTCGAGGACCCTCCGGGTCCGTCGGCCAGGGCTGACAGCCGCCTGCGGCGGCGGAACTGCTCTCCTACTGGCCGCGGCCGGTTTCGTCCTGGAGGTCGTCGATCTTCTTCGACGCGTCGGCCTTGTTGATGTCGTCGGGGACGTCCTCCCCGGCTTCGCGCGCGAGCGTGTGCAGGTAGCTCTTCTGCGCGCCGGTGGCCGGCTCGTCGCCGGTCACCCAGTCCGACGGGTCCTTCTCGGTGCTGCGCGGGCTGTCGGGCCCGGTCTCCGCTTCGCTCATGTGTTCGAAGCTACGCCGGGGCCTGCTCCCGCGCAGCTCGAACGACGCCGGCGGCCGTCGCCGACCGCGGCGCTGCGGTGCGGGCCTCCTCCCACCGGCGTCCGGTGCGGTAGACGTGCTCGGTGCCGCAGGGGCAGGCGACGGTCAGCGCGATGTGCGTCGCGTGGTTGACGACCGACCGGACGCGCCGGTCGGCCACCAGCTCGGTGGTCCGGGTGACGGGGCAGGTGATCAGGAACATGCCCGCAGCCTCCGCCGGTGGCATCGACCGGACGAGTGGCAGACATGACCGGGAACGCAGGTTTTCTGCCATGCTGTCGCGGTGACCGGAACCGACCGTCCGCTGGTGGTGAGCGCCGTCGTCGCCGACGGCCTGGTGGGCTCCTTCGGGCTGGGGGTCGCGGCCGAGGTCTTCGGCTACGACCGCCGTCACCTGGGGCTGCCACGCTTCGACTTCGCGCTCGCCGCCGTCCGGCCGGGGGTGGTCCGGACCGACACCGGCATCGGGCTGACCGTGGAGCACGGCCTGGAACGGGTGGCCGTCTCCGACATCGTCCTGGTGACCTCCTGGGAGGACCTGGCCCAGCCCTCCCCGCCGGAGCTGCTGGCCGCGCTGGTGGCCGCGTACGACCGTGGTGCCCAGCTGGTGAGCCACTGCTCGGGGGCCTTCGTGCTCGCCCGCGCCGGACTGCTCGACGGTCGCCGGGCCACCACGCACTGGCGGATGGCCGGGGAGCTCGCCGCGCGCTTCCCCCGCGTGCAGGTCGACCCAGCAGTGCTCTACGTGGACGCCGGCCGGGTCATCACCGGCGCCGGGACGGCCAGCGGCATCGACGCGATGCTCCACCTCGTCCGCCGGGAGTGGGGTGCGTCGGCGGCGAACGCGCTGGCCCGGGACATGGTGGTGCCCCCGCACCGCGACGGCGGCCAGGCCCAGTTCATCGACGAGCCGGTGGCCCGCTGCGAGGACGACCTGCTCGGCATCGTCCTGGAGTGGGCCCGGGCGCACCTGGCCGAGGAGATCACCGTCGAGGTGCTGGCCCGCCGGGCGTTGATGAGCCCGCGCAGCTTCGCCCGCCGGTTCAAGGCCACCACCGGGACGACGCCGCACGCCTGGCTGCTCACCCAGCGGCTGGCCGCGGCCGAGTCGCTGCTGGAGGGCAGCGACGCCCCGGTGGAGGAGATCGCCCGGCTGGTCGGCTTCGGCACCGCGGCCGGCCTGCGGGAGCAGTTCGGCCGCCGTCGCGGCGTCTCCCCGCGGGCCTACCGGCAGACCTTCCGGGCCACCCGCGCCGGCGGCACGCCGGTCTCAGCCGGGCCGGCGTCGGTGCAGCTCGACGGGCACCGGCCGGGGGCTGGCCGGGTGCGGGGCGACGAGGCCGGCGTCCAGGCGCGCCTCGGTCAGCCGGCGTAGCTCGGCGTAGGCGGCCTCGCCCAGCAGCGCGGTCAGCTCCGGGCCGTAGGTCTCCACCAGCGGTTGCGCCGCGACGTGCGCGGTGGGGGAGCCGGTGCACCACCAGTGCAGGTCGTGGCCGCCCGGACCCCAGCCGCGGCGGTCGAACTCGCCGATGGACGACACCAGCACCCGGGTGTCGTCGGGCCGGTCCACCCACTCCTGCTCCCGCCGGACCGGCAGCTGCCAGCACACGTCCGGCTTGGTCTCCAGCGGGTGGCGGCCCTGCCGCAGCGCCATCGCGTGCAGCGCGCAGCCGGCACCTCCGGGGTGCCCGGGCCGGTTGAGGAAGACGCAGGCGCCATCGACGACCCGGGTGCGCAGCGCCTCCTCGGCGGCCTCCCCGGGCGCGGGCTCGGTCAGCGTGTCCGGCTCGGTCCACTCGTCCCGGGCCGGTGCCTGCCCGGGGTGGCGTTGCCAGTCCAGGGGGGTGAGCTCGGCCACGGAGGCGGCGACCCGCTCCAGGTCGTCGGTGTCGGTGAAGAACGCGCCGTGGTTGCAGCAGCCGTCCTCGGCGCGGCCGGCCACGACGCCGGCGCAGCCGCGGCCGAACACGCACGTCCACGCACTGGTCAGCCAGGTGAGGTCGGCCCGCACCAGGTGCTCGGGATCGGCCGGGTCGACGAACTCCACCCACTCGCGGGGGAAGTCCAGCCCGACCTCGGGCGGGGCGTCGGCGGGGGTGCTGGGGTCCACCGGCGCAGCGTAGGCGGCGGGTGACCCGGCAGACTCTCCCGCATGCGACTGGGCGTGCTGGATGTCGGTTCCAACACCGTGCACCTGCTGGTGGTCGATGCGCACCGCGGCGCGCACCCCACCCCGATGCACGACGACCGCTGGCTGCTGCGCCTGGCCGAGCACGTGGGGGAGGACGGCAAGCTGTCCAAGGCGGGGGAGAAGGCCCTGCTCACCGCGGTGCAGAAGGCCAAGCGGCAGGCCGCCGACCGGCGGTGCGACGAACTGCTGGCCTTCGTCACCTCGGCGATCCGGGACGCCGACAACGGGGCTGCGGTGCTCCGCCGGGTGCGCGAGCAGACCGGGGTGCAGCTGCAGGTGCTCAGCGGGGAGGACGAGGCCCGGCTGACGTTCCTCGCCGCGCGCCGCTGGTTCGGCTGGAGCGCCGGCCGGTTGCTCGTGTTCGACATCGGCGGCGGTTCGCTGGAGCTGGCCAGTGGCATCGATGAGGACCCCGACGTCGCCCTCTCGGTGCCCCTGGGTGCCGGGCGGATGACCCGGCGCTTCCTGCCCGACGCCGAGACCGGTGGGCGCCCCGACCTCGCCGCGCTGGCCGAGCTTGAGGCGCACGCCGCGGAGGTGCTCGCCCCGGCCGGGCGCAAGTTGCGTGCCGCGGGTGAGCCCGACCTGGTGGCGGCGACCTCGAAGACCTTCCGCACCCTGGCCCGGCTCGCCGGCGCCGCGCCCTACGCCGCGGGCCTCCGCGTGCCGCGTGAGCTCAGCGCGACGGGGCTGGGGCAGGTCATCGGCTTCGTCTCCCGGATCGAGGCCGGCGCGCTCGCCGAGTTGCAGGGGGTCTCGGTGCAACGCGCGCACCAGGTACCGGCCGGTGCCGTCGTGGCGCAGGCTGCGATGCGCGCGGTGGACGTACCGTCTGTGCGGATCTGTCCATGGGCGCTGCGTGAGGGGGTCATCCTCCGGCGCCTGGACTCGCTGGAGGGGGCGTGATGTCGCAGCCGTCGGGGGAGTACAGCGTCCGCTCGCTGGCCGAGATCCTGCGCGAGCACGGTCTGGAGAGCGAGCAGGGCACGCGCCCCGGTCGTCGTCGCCGGGGCCCCGACGAGGCGCCCACCGGCCGCTCGGCGCCCGTGGACGTGGACGGCCGTCCGGCCGCCGTCGCACCGCGGCCGGCACCCGCCGCGCCGTCACCACGTCCCGGCACGCCGGGCCGCCCGGCCGGACCGGCCCCCGGGATCCGTCCCGTCACCGCGCGGGCCCAGTCCCCGGCCGCGCCGTCCCCGGCGGCAGGGCGGGCGCCCGCCCGGGTGGACTCCCCGCGCCGGGTCGACCCGACCGGCAACGATGCGCCGGGTACACCGCGGGGCGGGTCGTCGCCGGCGGCGTCCCGCTCCTGGGCCCCGGCCGCGGACCGGCCGCGCGGCAGCGGCCTGGGCGACCTGGCTGCCTCCGGGCCGGTGACCGGTCCGGCCGGGCCCCCCGCGGTCCCGGCGCAGCAGGGGCGGCGGCACACCGACGCACCCGCCCGGGTCGCCCCGGAGCCGACCTCGTCACCCGCGGCCCCGGGCGCCTCGGCGCCCAGCCCGTCACCGGCGCAGGCGCCGGCCACCGGCAGCGTGCCGGGTGGGCCGTCGACGGCGGCCATCCCGGCGCTGCAGACGTCGGGCACGCCGGCCACCGGTGAGCGCCGCACGGGCGCGCACCGCACCGGCCCGCAGCCGGCGGTGCCGGGCGAGGCGGACGCCGAACCGGGGAGCGGCCCGCACGGCGTGCTGGCCTGGATCAGGTTCGTCGGTGAGCTCGTGGTGGCCCTGGCGGTCGGGATCGGGCTCTACTTCGCGTTCACGCTGCTGTGGGAGCTGATGCCCTACGCCGCGCTGGTCGCCGCACCGCTGGCCGTCACCGGCCTGGTCGCCGGGGTCGCCGCATGGCGGAAACGGCAGGGCCAGGGACCGCTCGCCGTCCCGTTGCTGGCCGGTCTCCTGCTGGCCGGCACGGTGCTGGTGATCGCGCCGGCCGCGGGGTTGCTCGCCGGGTCCTGACCCGGCCGGCGGGATCAGGCGCCGGCGAACTGCTCGACGAGCGTCCTGCTGAACGCGTCGAGGTCGTCGGGCTTGCGGCTGGTGGTCAGGTTGCCGTCGACGACGACCTCCTCGTCCACCCAGTCCGCGCCGGCGTTGCGGAGGTCGGTCTGCAGCGAGGGCCAGGAGGTCATCCGCCGGCCCCGGACGACGTCGGCCTCGGCGAGCACCCACGGGGCGTGGCAGATCGCGGCGACCGGCTTGCCCGCGTCGAAGAACGCCTTCGCGAAGGCGACCGCGTCGGCGTCGGCGCGGACGAAGTCGCCGTTGATGACCCCGCCGGGCAGGACCAGGGCGGCGAAGCCGTCGGGGTCGGCCTGGGACACGACCACGTCGACGTCCTTGGTGTCGCCCTTGTCGATGTGCTGGTACATGGTGATCGACCCGGGCTCGAGGCTCACCAGCTGCGGCTCGGCGCCGGCGTCGACCAGGGCCTGCCAGGGTCGCTCCAGCTCGACCTGCTCCACGCCGTCGGTGGCCAGCACGGCCACGCGCTTGCCGTTCAGTTCTCCGGACATGGTCGCTGGCTACCCCGGCCGCCCCGGAGCACACGTGGGCCGGGCGCTACCGTCGCGGGCATGATCACTGGGAGTCGTCGCGGGCTGGCCGTCGTCGGTGGGGGGAAGATCGGCGAGGCGCTGCTGGCCGGGCTGGTCCGGCAGGCGGGGAGCGGGGACGGCATCCGCGTCGTCGAGCGCAGCCCGCAGCGGGCCGCTGAGCTGGCCGCGCGGTACGGCGTGGAGGCGGTCGACCTGGCCGAGGCGGCCGGGCAGGCCCGGGTGCTGCTGCTCGCGGTCAAGCCGCAGGACGTCGACGGGCTGCTGGGCCTGCTGGCCCCGCACGTGGCCGCCGACGCGCACCTGGTCGTCTCCGTCGCGGCCGGGGTGTCCACCGGGCGGATCGAGGCGGCGCTGCCCGCCGGCACCCCGGTGGTCCGGGTCATGCCCAACACGCCCGCGCTGGTCGACGCCGGGATGAGCGTGCTGTCCGCCGGAGCGCACGCCACCGACGCGCACCTGGACGAGGCCGAGGCGCTGCTCGCGCCGGTGGGGCAGGTCCGGCGGGTGCCGGAGAGCCAGCAGGACGCGGTGACCGCGCTGTCGGGCAGCGGCCCGGCGTACTTCTTCTTCCTGGTCGAGGCGATGATCGACGCCGGCATCCTGCTGGGCCTGCCGCGGTCGGTGGCGGCGGACCTGATCGTGCAGACCGCCTACGGCTCGGCGGTGATGCTCCGCGACTCCGGTGAGCACCCGGTCCAGTTGCGCGAGGCGGTCACCAGCCCTGGTGGGACGACGATCGCCGCGATCCGCGAGCTGGAGCGGCACGGGGTGCGGGCAGCCCTCATCGCGGCGATCGAGGCCGCGCACGACCGTTCGATGGAGCTGGGCCGGCCCCAGGACTGAGCCGCGCCTCGGCGACTCGGCGACTCGTCGTCTTGTCGACATGTGCCCACGGGGACGGGCGGTCGGCGTCCACCCGGTCCGCCCCGCGTGCCCGACCCGGTCGTCCACTCCCCACACGGGCTCCCCAGGCGGTCCCCAGGGTGGTCACCCGCGCCGTCCCGGCAGGAATCACACCGATGTACTTGTCCACAGATTCTGTGGACAGAGGCCTCACGCGGGCGAGTCGACTTGGGGACAACACGCCGTGACGGGTGTGTCACGCGTTGTCTCTGTCCACTTGTGCCCAGGACGGACCGGTCCGCCTGTTCGTTTCACCCATCGCTTCTGTCACTCCGGTCCCCTTACGCTCGGTGCCAGCACATGAGCGTTCTGTTCGCCGGTGGGGAAGCCGGTGGCCGCGAAGATGTGCTGATACCGGAGATGATCGACGTGACCATGCCCCACCGCGCACCGCTCCAGCAGACCGCTCGCCCGGGCGTCCCGGCGCCGCGACAGATGGGCCGGCCGGTCTCGGCCGCCGCCATGTCGCGCCCGGTCCCGGCCGCCCACCCGGCCGCCGCGCCGGTCGGTCGCCCCGCCGTGGTCCCGGCCCCCCGCGCCGCGGTCGCGTTCCTGACCGTCGCCGAGGTCGCCGCGCTCATGCGGGTCTCGAAGATGACCGTCTACCGCCTCGTGCACGGCGGCGAGCTCTCCGCCGTCCGCGTCGGCCGCTCCTTCCGGGTGCCCGAGCGCGCCGTGCACGACTACCTGCGCGACGCCTACACCGACATCGCCTGAGGAAGGACCCGCTGCCCTGCAGCGGGGCCGTTCTAGAAGGGCACCAGGTAGTCTCGGGCGCTGAGCGGTGCCACCCCCCGGCCGGGGGGTGGCCCGCGCTCGAGCTGAACACCTCGCACGGTGCCCGGATCAGGAACCGCGTGGCCACCCGGTCACCGCCCCCGGCGCCGCGTGACCACGACGTCGGGAGCAGGACATGGGTTCGGTCATCAAGAAGCGCCGCAAGCGGATGGCGAAGAAGAAGCACCGCAAGCTGCTCAAGAAGACCCGCGTGCAGCGCCGCAACAAGAAGTGAGCTGACGCTCGTGCCGCCCGCGGTCGTCCTGGTCACCGGTGTGAGCCGGTGGCTGGGCGGCGCGCTGGCGGCCGAGCTCGCAGCCGACCCGGGCATCGACCGGGTCATCGGGGTGGACACCGTCCCCCCGGCCCCCGAGGTGCTCCGCCGCCTCGGGCGGACCGAGTTCGTCCGCGCCGACATCCGCAACCCGTTGATCGGGAAGGTGATCGAGTCGGCCGCAGTGGACACCGTGGTCCACATGAACATCAGCGCCACCCCGGCCGGCGCCGGGGGGCGGGCGTCGATGAAGGAGCTCAACGTCATCGGCTCCATGCAACTGCTGGCCGCCTGCCAGCGGTCGCCCCGGGTGCGGCGGCTGGTGCTGAAGTCGACCAGCGCGGTCTACGGGGCCAGCCCCCGCGACCCGGCCGTCTTCACCGAGACGATGCAGGCCCGGCGGGTCCCCGGTGGGGGCTTCGCCAAGGACAGCCTGGACATCGAGGGCTACGTGCGCTCGTTCGCCCGGCGCCGCCCCGACGTGGGCGTGGCCGTGCTGCGGTTCACCAACCTCATCGGCCCGCGCATCGACTCCCTGCTGTCGGGCTTCTTCCGGATGCCGGTGATCCCCACCGCCCTCGGGTACGACGCCCGCGTGCAGCTCCTCCACGAGGACGACGCCGTGGCGGTGCTGGCCCGGGCGGCCACCGGGGACTTCGTCGGCACGGTCAACGTCGGTGCCCAGGGCACCGTCCTGCTCTCCCAGGCGATCCGCCGGCTGGGCCGGGTGCAGCTACCGCTGCCCGAGGCCGCGATGGGGTCGCTCGGCCGGCTCACCCGCCGGCCCGGGCTGATCGACTGGTCCCCGGAGCAGATGCGCTTCCTCAACTTCGGCCGGGTCGTCGACACCCGCGTGCTGCGCGAGGAGTTCGGCTACACGCCGCACTACACGACCGCCGATGCGCTGGCCGACTACGGCCGCACGCTGCCCCCGGTCGTGGACCCCGCGCTGGTCGCCGGCGTGACCGGCGGGGTGCGGACGGCGGTGGGCCGGCTCGCCGGCGGGCTGTCCGCCGCCTCGGGCGTGCTCACCCCCCGGCAACGGTCGGCACCGTCGGTGCCCGGCCTGCGCGCGGTGCGCGATGCCTGAGGCCCGGGTCATCCCACTCCGCCCGGACGACGACCCCGGCCCCCCGCCGTCCCCCGCCCAGCCCGGCTGGGACGAGGAGGTGGCCGGTGGCCTGGAGTTCCTGCGGCGCCGGCTGACCGGCGAGTACGACACCGACGAGTTCGGCTTCGACCCCGACCTGACCGACCACCTGTTCCTGCCCCTGCTGCGCCCGTGGTTCGAGCGCTGGTTCCGGGTGGAGGTCCAAGGGCTGGAGAACGTGCCGGACACCGGCGGAGCGCTGGTGGTGGCCAACCACTCCGGCACCGTGCCGGTCGATGCGCTGATGGAGACCGTGGCGCTGCGAGACCAGCACCCGGCGGGGCGCCGGCTGCGCCTGCTCGGTGCCGACCTGGTGTTCCAGGTGCCGTTCATCGGGTCGCTGGCCCGCAAGCTGGGCGTGACCCTCGCCTGCAACGAGGACGCCGAGCGGCTGCTGTCGGCGGGGGAACTGGTGGGCGTCTTCCCCGAGGGCTTCAAGGGGGTGGGCAAGCCGTTCAGCGAGCGGTACACGCTGCAGCGGTTCGGCCGGGGCGGCTTCGTCAGCGCCGCGCTGCGCACCGGCGTGCCGATCGTGCCGTGCGCGATCGTCGGCGCCGAGGAGATCTACCCGATGCTCGGCAACGCGAAGACCGCCGCCCGGCTGCTCGGGCTGCCGTACTTCCCGATCACCCCCACCTTTCCGCTGCTCGGCCCTCTCGGTGCGGTGCCGTTGCCGTCGAAGTGGTTCATCGCTTTCGGCGAGCCGATCGAGACCGCCTCCTACGGTCCGGCGGCGGCCGACGACCCGATGGTCGTGTTCAACCTGACCGACCAGGTGCGCGAGACCATCCAGCACTCGATCTACCGGCTGCTGCTCCAGCGCCGCAGCGTCTTCAGTTGATGCCCGGCGCGGGGCGGGAGCCGGGGGAGCGACCGTTCCCGCCGACTGCCCCGGCGCTCCCCCGGGAACAGGTGGCTGCGCTGGCGGCCTACGCCGAGGCCTTCGTCGCGTGGATGGAGGACGACCTGGCGGAGGCGGCCCGGCGCGGCCACGCGCCGTCCACCCCGTACCTGGAGCAGCTGGCCGGCCACCGCTTCCTGCGCGCGTTCCTGGCCGACGAGTACGGGGTCTGAGCGCCGCCCCGGCCGCGGGGCGTCTCGCGAGCCGACCTCCCCGGCGGTGCATCCGAACGGGGTGGCCGACGCGAAAACCGTTCGTGGCGGAGCTGGACGAGAACGGCCTGGGCTGGGTGCTGGAGCCGCTGCTGGGCGCCGGCCTGTCCGTGGACCAGGTGCGGGACCTGCTCTTCCGGCTGGCCTTCGAGGCGGTGGTGAGCGAACTGCCGGGAGCCGGCGTGCGCGCCACCGACGCCGTCGCCGGTCAGCCGGACGCCGTCCGGGCGGCCTGGGCGAAGATGCTGCTACGGCTGATGCTGCTCGAGCCGCTCCACGAGGACGGCGCGGACGACGGGCTGGCCACCGCCGAGGGGTAGGGCCGGCGTCCAGCCCGCCGACCGGCCGTCCGCTGCCACTCACCGATCACGTGCCCGCTCTGGACTCGAGCCACCGGCTCCTCCTACTGCGGCCCAGCGTCTGCAGCTGAGGCGGCGTCCCCCGGCCCGGGGTGCGGCTGGTCTCCTCCCGGATGTGCCCGCGTGGGCGCTGGCCGAGGGCGCGCAGCCGCGCGCCGGTGTGTTCCGCGGCGGGCACCTCGGCGCGGGTGCTGACCGGCCTCCGCGGCCAGCTGCCGGGCGGCGACGAGGGAGGCCGGTTCGTCGGTCACGGTGCACCCACCGGAGTGCCCGGCCGGGCCGGGCGGTCGGCGTCATCGTCCCCCGCCGCCAGCAGCCGGGCCGAGAGGAGTCGGCGGGCGGCGGCGTACCGGCTGCGCGCCGTGGACGCCGGGATGCCGGTCATCTCGGCGGCCTCGGTCAGGCTGAAACCGTCCCAGTGCACCAGGGTGACCAACTCGCGCAGCTCCGCCGGCAGCTCCCCGATCGCCTCGCGCGCCGCCTCCGCGGGCTCGTCGGAACCGGCGCCCACCGCGCGGTGCTGGGTCAGCACCTCGGCGCGCAGCCGGTCGGCCAGCTCCAGCTTCCGTCGCTGGGCGCGGCCGTGGTTGGCCAGCACGTTCCGGGCGGTGACGAACAGCCACATCCGCGCCCGTTCGGCGTCGTCGGGGAGGTCCGCGTGCCGCCGCCAGGCGGTCAGCATCGTCTCGCCGAGCAGGTCGGCGGCGTCCTCGACCGGCTGCACGCGCCGCTCGAAGTACGCCAGCAGGTCGGGGGCGTTGGCGTCGAGGACGGACAGCATCCGCTGCTCGGCAGTGGGGTCGGCCCGGCGGCCCCACCGTCGGTCGGCCGTCACCGGGGCTCCTCGGTGCAGTGGGCCTCGCCCTCCAGGTGCACCGCCGCGGGGGGCAGCCCCTGGCGGGTCAGCTCCTCGCGGACCAGGTCGCCCACGGTCTGGGCCAGGGCCAGGGCCTCGAGCTGCTCGGCGGTGATGACCTCCGGGGCGTCGATGCCCTGCGGACTCACGTGCGCCTCGGCCATCGACTGCCGGGCGGCCGAGGTGTCCAGCTGCGCCAGGTCGAGGTCGGCGAGGTACTCCCGGGCCGCCAGGGCGGCGGGTTCGGCGTCCCCTCCTGCGACGCTGGGGTCGGGGTGCACCTTGATGCGGGTGTCGCACGTCTGCCCGTCCGGGGACTCCACCACGACGGCGGCGTCGGGGGCGTCGGCCCACGGCAGCCACGACGGGGCCGCCGGTGCTGCTGCAGCCGCCGACACCCCGGCACCGAGCAGGACGGCTGCGCTCGCGCCGACCGCCACCCGGCGGGCCCGCCGCGGCCGTCGGTGGTGCTGCGGTGCCGCGGTGCTGCGGGCCAGTGCCTGCAGCTGCTGCTCGAGCGTGGCGGATCGCCTGGTCGCCGGTGGGGCCGATCCCTGCAGCAGGTCGTCGAGTGGGTCCGTCATCGCGCTGAGCTCCGTCCGTCGCGGGTCCGTCACCCCCTACATGTCCGGACGGCACCGGGACGTCCACGCGGACGCCACGGAGTTGGCGGCGGGGATCAGGGGGGGGCCGGTCGGCGGACGGGCCGGCGAGCCCGGTCAGAAGGGCCAGCGGTTGCGGCGGCGCAGCGCGACCAGCCCGCCGACGACGCCCCCGGACACGGCTGCGGCGCCGACCGTGGGGACGCCGATCTTGGCGGCCTTGCGCCCGGTGCGGAAGTCCTTGATCGTCCAGCCGCGGGACCGGGCGATGGCCCGCAGCTCGGAGTCGGGGTTCACCGCGACCGCGGTGCCCACCAGGCTGAGCATCGGCAGGTCGTTGCTGGAATCGCTGTAGGCGGTGCAGCGGGCCAGGTCCAGCCCCTCCCGCTCGGCGAGCACCCGCACCGCCTGGGCCTTCGCATCGCCGTGCATCAGCTCGCCGACCAGCCGCCCGGTGAACTGCCCGTCGACCACCTCCGCGACCGTGCCGAGAGCCCCGGTGAGCCCCAGTCGGTGGGCGATGATCGAGGCGAGCTCGACCGGGGTGGCGGTGACCAGCCAGACCCGTTGCCCGGCATCGAGGTGCTGCTGGGCGAGCAGCCGGGTGCCCGACCAGATGCGGTCGGCCATCAGCTCGTCGTAGATCTCCTCGCTGGCCTGCTTGATCTCCTCGACCGGCCGGCCCGCGACGAACGCGAGCGCGTTGTCCCGCACGGTGTGCATGTCGATGCTGCTCTCGCTGCCCGCGATCCGGAACTTGGCCTGCTGCCAGATGAAGGAGGCCACGTCGCGGGAGGTGAAGTACTTGCGGGCGGCCAGTCCGCGGGCGAACCAGAACAGCGAGGCGCCCATCATCATCGTGTTGTCGACGTCGAAGAACGCGGCGCCGGTCGGGTCGGGGTGCGGCGCGGGTGCCGGCGCGGTCTCCGCGGCCGCGGCCGACGCGGTGCCGGCGACGAGCGCGCGGGTCTCCTCGTCGGCCAGCCCGCCGGGGAGGCGCGCAGCCCGCCCGCGGAAGGGGATTCTGACCACGGGTCACCTCCCGGTGTGGGCTGTGCTGGGCACCCGACCCTAGCGAGCCGGGCTGCTCAGTCGGCGGCAGGTCGGCAGTTGACCGAGATCAGCGGCGGCAGGCAGACCCGGAGGCCCGGAACGACCGGGGGCAGCTCGACGACCGTGCCCGGTCGGGACGGCGCCGCCGTGCTGGGCGACGCGGGTGCGGCGGGCACCGGCCGGTCTTCGGGAGCCGGCGCAGCCGGTGCGGGTGCCGGGGGCGTGGGCGCGGGAGCCGGGGTCGGCGTCCCGGCCGCGGGCGGCGCGGTGGTCGCGGGGGAGGCGGGCGGCGCCGCCGGTGCGGCCTCGCCCGGGGCGGCCGGCACGCCTCCCGACGCGGCCGGGGGCGCTGACGGCGTACCGGGGGCCGGGCGCTGCGCGGCTGGTACGTCGGGAGGGCAGGGGGCGGGCCGCGGGCCGAGCTCGTCGGCGGCGGTGACGGCCGGCCCGCCGGCGCAGGCCAGCGCGGTACCGAGCGCCGTGGCGCGGTCGGCGACGGCGGAGACGAGCCGCCGGGAGCCGGCCAGCGCCTCGTCGACGCCGGCGGGGAGGTCGTCGGGCAGCGCGTCCAGGCCGGTGCGCTGTCCGGTGGTCCACGTGGCGAGCGCCTGCAGCGCCGCGGCGTCGGCGTCGGCCACCGCCCGGGTGGTGAGCCACGAGGCGCCCTCGGTGGTCTGCTGGTCCATGGTCCGCAGCGTCTCGAGCACGGGCGACGCCTCGCCGGCGACGGCCAGCTCGGTCAGCTCGCCGAGCCGGGTGCTGGCGAAGTCCAGCAGCGTCGCGCCGCGACTGCTGTCACCGACGAGCACCAGCTGGGTCGCCTCGCCGCCGCGCTTCACCTCGTACAGCAGGTCGCCGGGCGCCGCGCCCTGGGCGGCGGTCAGCAGGCCCCCGAGGGCCGCCACCGTGAGCGTGGCGCCGGCGAGCCCGGCGGTGAGCCGGCCCCGCCGGGGCGGGGTGCGGGCGGCCAGCAGGCGCCGCAGGCCGCGGCGCCGGGGCGAGGGTTCCCGGACGGCGGCCATCGCCACCAGCCGGGCCCGGGTGGCCGCGCGGAACGCCGGGTCCGGCCGCGCGGCGTGCTCCTCCGCCAGGCCCTCCAGCCGGGCCAGCACCAGGTCCTCGGCGGTGCGGGGCGGGCCGGCGGCACGACGGGCGGCAGCCGTCGCGTCGTCGTGCTGCACCATCACCGTCGTCCTCCGCGTACCGCCTCGGTCCCGCGTCGCCGGTCGGCGCGGGATCCCGCTCCGGTCAACGACCGGGGCGGGCCCGGCGTTACGCAGCGCGGCCGGGCGATCACACCCGTCACCGCAGTCCCGGGTGCACCAGCGCGGCGAGCCGGCGCACCGCACGGTGCTGCAGCGCCTTGATCGCGCCGTCCTTCCTGCCCATCGCGGCCGCGGTCTCGGCGACGGTGAGGTCCTGCAGGAAGCGCAGCTCCAGGCACTCGCGCTGGTCGGCGGAGAGCTGCTGCATGCAGGCGATGAGCTCGGCGTTGGTGAGCCGCTGCACCACCGTGTCCTCCGGGCTCTCGGTCGCCCGGTCGGCGTCGGGCATGTCCGCGGTGGTCACCTCCAGCCGGTGGCGGCTGCTCTTGACGTGGTCCAGCACGATGTTGCGGGCGATCGTGACCAGCCAGGCGCCCACGTCGCGGCCCTGGAAGGTCAGCGAGTCGATCCGGCGCAGCGCCCGGACGAACGTCTCGCTGGTGAAGTCCTCGGCGGTGGCCCGGTCGCCGACCCGGTGCAGCAGGAAGCGGTGGACCACGTCCACGTAACGGTCGTAGAGCAGGCCGAAGCCCTCGGCGTCGCCCTGCTGGGCCCGGCGGACGAAGTCCCAGACCTCGTCCTGGTCGGCGGGGAGACCGGGGCGCGGGGACCCACCGGCCTCGACGGGGGCCGGCGCCGGGACCGCCTCGTCGGCGGAGCTCGCCGGGCTGGCCGCCGGGCTGGTCGTCAGGGGCTGCTCGAGCCGGGGACGGGGGACCGGCCGGAGGCGCTGGCCGGTGGCGGGGGCAGCCGGGGGCGCGGACGGGTGGGGACGGGTCATGCCGTGCAGCTCCTCCACCCCCGGTCCGGCCGGCTCGCCCGGCGGAGGGGAACCCGCTGCGGGCGGCTCGCCGGGATGACACCATCGTGCCCCGGTGGCGCTGTCGCCGCTGGTCGGGGGCGGCCCGTGGGTCCAGGGAGGTCCGTGTGACGGAAGAGGGCGTCCCGGTGGCGCCGACCGCGCCGGTGGGGTCCCTCGCGGCACTGGTGCGCCGCGCGGCCGCCACCTCCGGGGAGTCCCCGGCCCTGGTGTACGGCGCACGCCGGCTGACCTGGGCCGAGCTCGACGCGCTCGTCGACCGGGCCGCCGCGGGGTACCGCGCCCGTGGGCTGGCCGCCGGCGACCGGGTGGCGGTCCAGCTGCGCAACGGGGTCGACTGGGTGGTGGCGGTGACCGGCGCCCTGCGAGCGGGCCTGGTCGTCGTCCCGGTCAACACCGCCTACACCGACCCCGAGGTGTCGTACCTGCTCACCGACTCCGGGGCGCGGCTGCTGGTGACCGCCGACGCCCGGGCGGAGCTGGCCGGTGTGCCGGTGCACGCCGGCCCGCCGGACGACGACGGCCCGGCTCCGGTCGACCCCGAGGACCCGGCCGCGCTGGCGTTGCTCGCCTACACCAGCGGCACCACCGACCGGCCGCAGGGCGCGATGCTCACGCACGCCGCACTGCTGGCGAACCAGCAGCAGTGCCTGGCCCTGGACCCGCCGCCGGTGCGTGCGGGTGACCGGGTGCTGGTGGTCCTCCCGCTGTTCCACGTCTACGGCTTCACCGGCGCATGGGGGCTGGTCGCCGCGACCGCCGCCTGCGCCGTGCTGGTCGAGGAGTTCGACCCGCTGGCCACCCTCCGGCTGATGGCCGAGGAGGAGGTCACCGCCGTCCCCGCCGCCCCGCCGATGTACGCGGCCTGGCTGGCGGCCGCCGACGCCGCCGGCTCCGACGCGGTGCTGCGGCGCGGCTTCGCCGCCGTCCGCACGGCCAGCTCCGGGTCCGCCCCGCTGCCTCCCGCGGTGCTGACCGCGATGCGCGAGCGGGCCGCGGTCACCGTGTGGGAGGGGTACGGGCTGACCGAGGCCGGCCCGGTGCTGGCCAGCACCCTGGTCACCGGACGGTCCAAGCCGCGCTCCATCGGCGGGCCGCTGCCCGGGGTCGAGCTGCGGCTGCGGGACACCGCGGGCGGCCCGACGGCCGGTGACGACCCGGCCGACGACCCGGCCGACGACGGGGACGACGACGCGGAGGAGGCCGGCGAGATCTGCGCCCGCGGGCCCAACCTGTTCAGCGGGTACTGGCCCGACGGCTCCGACGGGCCGGATGCGCGGGGGTGGCTGGCCACCGGCGACATCGCCTATCGGGACGCCGACGGCGACCTGGTCCTGATCGACCGACGGCGGGACCTGGTCCTGGTCAACGGCTTCAACGTCTACCCGGGCGAGGTCGAGCGGGTGCTCGACGCCCACCCCGGGGTCGCCCAGAGCGCGGTCATCGGGCTGCCCGACCCGCGCACCGGCGAGGCGGTGCACGCCGTCGTGGTGGCGGTACCGGGCGCCGAGATCGACGAGGCACAGCTGCGCGCGCACGCCGCGGCGTCGCTGGCCCGGTTCAAGGTGCCGGTGGCGGTCCACCTGGTGCCCGAGCTGCCGCACTCGCTCACCGGCAAGGTCAGCCGGGCCCGGCTCCGCGAGCTCGGGATGGAACGGGCGGCGCGCGCCGCCCTCTGGGAGGACACCGGTGACTGACCCTGCACCACGCCTGCAGCTGCTCACCCGGGCCGGGTGCCACCTGTGCACCGTGGCCGAGGAGACGCTCACCCGCATCGGCGGGGAGGCCGGCCTGACGCCGGTGCTGGTCGACGTCGACGCGGACGAGGAGCTGCGCGCCGAGTACGGTGACCGCGTCCCGGTGGTGCTGCTCGACGGCCGGGAGCACAGCTACTTCACCGTCGACGTCCCCCGCCTTCGGCGCGACCTCGGCGTCGGCTGAGGCACCGGTCGCACCCGACCGGGTGGCGCGCGGCGTGGCATCCGACACAGCAGGGGCCTGTGACCTGCGTGGACGGGGCCGGCGACTTTGTTCAGGCCTTCACAAGCGGTTACCGTGAGATGGCCGGGCGCTGACGCGCCCAGGTCCGTCGAGTTCCCTTGCCCTGAGTCCCCCGAACGTCCGGCCCCGGCCGGGGCGTGTTCGGATCGCTGGAGAGTCTGCCCGTGACCCAGTCGCGGCCCCGGAACATCCCGGAGGCCACCGTCGCCCGGCTGGCCGTGTACCTGCGGGTGCTGGCCGGTCTCGCCGACGACGGTCGCAGCCACGTCTCCTCCGGCGAGCTGGCCTCCGCCGCCGGGGTCAACCCCGCCGGGCTCCGCAAGGACCTGTCGCACCTGGGGCCGTGCGGTGTGCGCGGGGTCGGCTACTCGGTGGCCGGGCTGCGCGCGCGGCTGTCCGAGGCCCTGGGCGGCGAGCGGTCCCGGCCGTGCGTGCTGGTCGGGCTCGGCCGCCTGGGCTCCGCGCTGGCCGACTACACCGGCTTCGCCAGCCGCGGCTTCACCTTCGTCGGCCTGATGGACAGCGACCCCGGCACGGTGGGGACCCGGGTGGGCGGGTGCACGGTCCGCCCGGTGGAGGAGCTCGAGGCGGTGGTGCGAGCCACCGCCGCCACGATCGGGGTCATCACGACACCGGCCGAGGTGGCGCAGTCGGTCTGTGACCGGCTCGTCGCGGCCGGGGTGAGGAGCATCTTGAACTTCGCGCCGGTGGCGTTGTCCGTGCCCGCGGGGGTCGACGTCCGCAAGGTCGACCTGTCCGTCGAACTCCAGGTGCTGGCCTTCCTCGATCAGCAGAGGGACGGGGACCAGCAGCGCGCCGACGACCCCTCGCCGGTGGCCGAGCTGCACACCGCCGGGAGCGCGCTGAGCTCCTCGGGCGCAGGGGGTGCGCTGAGCTCCTCTTCCGGCGCAGGGGGTGCGCTGAGCTCCTCTTCCGGCGCAGGGGGTGCGCGATGAGCCTGCTCGCCGTCGGGATCAGCCACCAGACCGCTCCGGTCGCCCTGCTCGAGCAGGTCAGCATGAGCGGCGACGACACGGTCAAGGCGCTGCACGAGCTCGTCGACAGCGACCACGTCAGCGAGGCGATGGTGCTGGCCACCTGCAACCGGATCGAGGTCTTCGCCGAGGTCGACCGCTTCCACGGCGGCGTCACCGACGTCAGCCGGGTGCTCGCCCGGCACGCCGGCGCCACGGTCGAGGAGCTCTCGCCCTACGTCACCGTGTACTACGAGGACCAGGCGATCGGCCACCTCTGCACGGTCGCCGCCGGCCTGGACTCGATGGTCGTGGGAGAGACGCAGGTGCTCGGGCAGCTGCGCACCGCCTACGCACTGGCCCAGGAGCAGGGCACCGTCGGGCGCGAGCTGCACCCGATCGCCCAGCGCGCCCTGCGGGTCGGCAAGCGGGTGCACGCCGAGACCGGCATCGACCGGGCCGGCGCCTCGCTGGTGTCGGTCGCGCTGGACCGCACCACCGACGTCCTCGGCGACCTGGCCGGTCGTCCGGTGCTCGTCGTCGGCGCCGGCTCCATGGGGGCGCTGGCGGCCACCACGCTGGCCCGCCGCGGCGCCGCGGTCACCGTCAGCAGCCGCACCCCGGCCAGCGCCGCGCGACTGGCGGAGTCCGTCGGCGGCCGGCAGGCCGACCTGGACCGGCTCCCCGACGAGCTGGCCGCCGCCGACGTGCTGGTCACCTGCACCGGCGCCACCGGCACGGTGATCGGCGAGGAGCTGGTCGCCACCGCGATGGCCGGCCGCGACGGCCGGCGCATGGTCGTCGTGGACCTCGCCCTGCCCCGCGACGTCGAGGCCGCGGTCGCCGGCCTGCCCGGCGTGCACGTCGTCGACCTGGCGATGCTGCAGGGCGAGCGGGCCGCCCACCCGGGGCAACCGGTGGCCGGTTCGGTCGCCGCCGACGACATCGCCGCCGCCCACGCGCTGGTCGAGCTGGAGACCTCGCTGCTGCGCGCCGAGCGGCAGGCCGCCGCGGTCGCCCCCACCGTCTCCGCGCTGCGCAGCCAGGCCGCCGAGGTCGTCGACGCCGAGCTGCTGCGGCTGTCCACCCGGCTGCCCGACCTCGACGCCAAGGCCCGCAGCGAGATCGCCCGCACCGTGCGCCGCGTCGTCGACAAGCTGCTGCACGAGCCGACCGTGCGGGTGAAGGAGCTGGCCAGCGCACCAGGGGGCACCGACTACGCCGACGCGCTGCGCGCGCTGTTCGGCCTGGGCCTGTCCGGCGCCACCGACGGCGACCGGGCCACCCTCTCCGACGCGGTCACCGTCGACCCGCAGCTGCCCGCCGGCACCCCGCTGTCGGCCCTGGACCCGCGGATCGAGGCCGCCCGCGACGGGCGCGCCGGCGGCTCTGCCGCCCTCGACCGGCGCACCGGGGGTGCCCCGTGACCGCCGCCCTGCCGCTGCGGCTGGGTACCCGCGCCAGCCAGCTGGCGCTCACCCAGTCCTCCCACGTCGCCGACGCGCTGACCGCGGCCACCGGCGTGCCGGTCGAGCTGGTGCACGTGAGCACCTACGGCGACCGGTCCACCGAGGCGATCAGCCAGCTCGGCGGCACCGGCGTCTTCGTCGCCGCGCTGCGCGAGGCCCTGCTGCGCGGCGAGGTCGACGTCGCGGTGCACAGCTACAAGGACCTCCCGACCGCGCCCGCCCCGGGGCTCACGCTGGCCGCCGTCCCCCCGCGGGAGGACGCGCGCGACGCGCTGGTCGCCCGCGACGGGCTCACCCTGGGCGAGCTGCCCCCGGGTGCCCGCGTGGGCACCGGAGCCCCGCGCCGGATGGCGCAGCTGCGCGCGCTCGGCCTCGGCCTGGACGTCGTGCCGGTCCGCGGCAACGTCGACACCCGGATGGCGCGGGCGCTGGGGCCGGACGCCGACCTGGACGCCGTCGTGCTGGCCCGCGCCGGGCTGGCCCGGATCGACCGGCTCGCCGCGGTCACCGAGGTGCTCGACCCGCTCCAGGTGCTGCCCGCGCCGGCCCAGGGCGCGCTCGCCGTCGAGTGCCGCACGGAGGACACCCGGGTGCGCGAGCTGCTCGCCGTGCTGGAGGACCCGGCCACGCGGGCCTGCGTCGCCGCCGAGCGCGCCGTGCTCGCCGCGCTCGAGGCCGGCTGCAGCGCCCCGGTGGCCGCCTCCGCCGAGCTGGCCGAGGACGAGAACGGCGCCGCCGAGCTCTACCTGCGCGCCTCGGTCACCGCGATCGACGGCAGCGACGGCGTCCGCGGCTCGCTCACCGGCCCGGCCGTCGAGGCCGAGGCGCTGGGCCGGCAGCTGGCCGCCGAGCTGCTCGACCGCGGCGCCGCCGCGCTGATGGCGGCACCCCGGTGACCCGCCGTCCCGGGCGAGTGCCCGCCCGCCCCCACGACCCCGTACCACCCGCAGCGACCCCCTCCGGGGGCAGGAACAGGAGCACGCGATGACGCGCTCACGCAAGCAGAACGGCAGCAGCAAGGGCACCGTGGTGTTCGTCGGTGCCGGCCCCGGTGACCCGGAGCTGCTGACCGCCCGGGCGAGCGCAGCGATCGCCGGCGCCGACACGGTGCTGGTCGACCCGGACGTCTCGGCTGCGGTCACCGAGGCCGTGCGCGAGGCGCACCCGGACCTCGAGCTGACCCCGGTCAGCGGTGAGCCGGCCGACGTCGCCAAGGGCGCCGTCGCCGCGGCCAAGAACGGCAACGTGGTGGTCCGGCTCGTCGCCGGCGACCCGTTCACCAGCGACGCCGTGGTCAAGGAGGCGCTCGCGGTCACCCGGACCAGCGTCCCGTTCGACGTCGTCCCGGGCGTCGCGGTGAGCACCGCGGTGCCGGGTTACGCCGGCGTCCCGCTGGGTGGCACCTCGGTGACCGCCGACGTGCGCCCGGGCGCGGACGCCCCGGCCGACCTCACCGCGCTGGCCGCCGCCGCCTCGGGCACCGGCGCCGCGCTGGTGCTCCAGGCGTCCGCCGAGCAGCTGCCCACCCTGGCCGCCGGCCTGGTCGAGGGCGGCCTCTCCGGCTCCACCCCGGTCCTGGTGACCACCGGGGGCAGCGGCACCGCGCAGAAGAGCGTGGCCGGCAAGCTGGCGGCGGTGGCGGAGAAGTCCGCCGGGCTCGACACCCTCACCGGCCCGGTCGTGGTGACCGTCGGTGCCGCCGTCGACAAGCGCGGCAAGCTGTCCTGGTGGGAGAGCCGCCCGCTGTTCGGTTGGCGCGTGCTGGTGCCGCGCACCAAGGAGCAGGCGGGGGAGATGAGCGACCGGCTGCGTGCCTACGGCGCCGTCCCGGTCGAGGTGCCGACGATCGCCGTCGAGCCGCCGCGCAGCCCCGCGCAGATGGACCGGGCGGTCAAGGGCCTGGTCACCGGCCGGTACGGCTGGATCGTCTTCACCTCCACCAACGCCGTCCGCGCGGTGCGGGAGAAGTTCGTCGAGCTGGGCCTGGACGCCCGCGCCTTCGCCGGGGTCAAGGTCGCCTGCGTCGGCGAGCAGACCGCCCAGGCGGTCCGCGACTTCGGGATCGTGCCGGAGCTGGTGCCTACGGGTGACCAGTCCAGCGAGGGCCTGCTGGCCGACTTCCCGCCCTACGACGACGTCTTCGACCCGATCGACCGGGTGCTGCTGCCCCGCGCCGACATCGCCACCGAGACCCTCGCCGCCGGGCTGCAGGAGCGCGGCTGGGAGATCGACGACGTCACCGCCTACCGCACCGTCCGGGCGGCACCGCCGGCGGCCGCGGTGCGCGAGGCGATCAAGGGCGGTGGGTTCGACGCGGTCTGCTTCACCTCCTCGAGCACGGTGCGCAACCTGGTCGGCATCGCCGGCAAGCCGCACGCCAAGACGGTCGTCGCGGTGATCGGTCCGGCCACCGCCGCCAGCGCCACCGAGTTCGGCCTGCGGGTCGACGTGCAGCCGGAGACCGCCGCGGTCGGACCGCTGGTCGACGCGCTCGCCGAGTTCGCGCAGGCCCGCCGGGCCGAGGCAGAAGGCGAGAAGTGACCGGCGGGGCCAACCCCGGGTTCGCCCGGGGCCGCCGGCTGCGCTCCACCCCGGCGATGCGCCGGTGGACGGCGCAGACCCGGCTGGCCCCGGCCGACCTGGTGCTGCCGGTCTTCGTGAAGGAGGGCATCGCCGAGCCGCAGCCGATCAGCTCCATGCCCGGCGTCGTCCAGCACACTCGGGACTCGCTGCGCAAGGCGGCGGCCGAGGCGGCCGAGGCCGGGATCAGCGGCCTGATGCTGTTCGGCATCCCGGCCGACAAGGACCCGGTGGGCTCCCAGGCCGACGCCGCCGACGGCGTGGTCAATCGCTCGCTGCAGGACCTGCGGGCCGACCTGGGCGACGAGCTGGTGCTGATGGCCGACCTGTGCCTGTGCGAGTACACCGACCACGGGCACTGCGGCGTGGTCACCCCGGCGGGCGTGGTCGACAACGACCCCACGCTGGACCGCTACGCCGCCGTCGCGATCGCCCAGGCCCAGGCCGGGGCGCACGTGGTGGCCCCCAGCGGGATGATGGACGGCCAGGTCGCGGCGATCCGGGCCGGGCTGGACAGCGCCGCGTTCACCGAGACGCCGATCCTCGCCTACGCCGCGAAGTACGCCTCCGGCTTCTACGGCCCCTTCCGCGAGGCCGCCGAGGGGGCGCCGCAGTTCGGTGACCGGTCGACTTACCAGATGGATCCGCCGAACGCCGACGAGGCGCTGCGCGAGGTCGCGCAGGACCTCGCCGAGGGCGCGGACGCCGTGATGGTCAAGCCCGCGCTGCCCTACCTGGACATCGTGGCCCGGGTCGCCGACGCCGTCGACGTCCCGGTCAGCGCCTACCAGGTCAGCGGCGAGTACGCGATGCTCGAGGCGGCCGCGGCCAACGGCTGGGTCGACCGGCAGCGGGCGATCCTGGAGACGCTGACCGCCATCCGCCGGGCCGGCGCCGGTTCGGTGCTCAGCTACTGGGCGGTCGAGGCCGCCCGCTGGCTGCGCTGATGAAGGTGGAAGGACCCCGTCCTCCTCACCCCTCGCACGCTCGGGGCGAGCCTCTGGACGGGGCCTTCCCCCGACACTCGCAAGCTCGTGCCGGGTCCCTGCAGCGGGGCCGTTCCAGCACGTCACCGCCCCCGGCGGACTCGACCTACGTCGAGCCCGGGGGCTCGTGGCTCCCGTTCTGGCTGGCTGCCGCCGTGCTGGCCGGGCTGCTCGTGCTCGCCGCGGTGCTGCCCGGCCTGTCGGCCGGGGTGGTCGCCGTCGCCGCCGGGCTCGTGCTGGGCGTCCTGGCCGCCGGCACGCTGTCGGCGCGCCGGGCCTGGACGGTGCGGGTCGGCGGCCGCGGCGCGGACGCCGCGCTGAGCGTCGGCCGGGAGCGGATCCCGCTGGCCGACGTCGACGCCGCCCACCTGCGCGCGGTGCAGGCCGGCACGGCGGGGGTGGACGCCGGCGCCCCCGTCCTCGGCGGCGGCTGGTCGCTGCCCCGGGGTCGCACCGGGCTGCCGCTGCGGCGGAACGACGGCGGCACGGTGCTGGTGCCGACCCGTGCGCCGCAGGCTGTGACCGCCGCCATCCTGGCCGGGCACCCCGGGGGCGGCGGTTCCACAGATCGGCCTGGGAGAGTGGAGCCGTGACCGAGCCCTACCCGTACGAGGCGCCGGCGTCGGCGCAGTTGTTCGACCGGGCCCGGCAGGTGACGCCGGGCGGGGTCAACTCCCCGGTGCGCGCCTTCCGCGCCGTCGGTGGCACACCGCGGTTCATGGCGTCGGCGTCCGGCCCGTGGCTGACCGACGCCGACGGCCGCCGCTACGTCGACCTGGTGGCCTCCTGGGGGCCGATGATCCTGGGCCACGCGCACCCCGAGGTGGTCGCCGCCGTCACGGCCGCGGCCCGCAACGGCTTCACCTTCGGCACGCCCACCGCCGGCGAGGCGGAGCTGGCCGAGGAGATCGCCGGCCGGGTCGCCCCGGTCGAGCGGGTGCGGCTGGTCAACTCCGGCACCGAGGCCGTCCTGTCGGCCCTCCGGCTGGCCCGCGGGTTCACCGGCCGGCCGCTGGTGGTCAAGTTCGCCGGCTGTTACCACGGCCACGTCGACGCGCTGCTGGCCTCCGCCGGCTCCGGCGTCGCCACCCTGGGCCTGCCGGACACCCCCGGGGTGACCACGGGGGCCGCCGCGGACACGATCGTGCTCCCCTACAACGACGTCGCCGCGGTCGAGGCGGTCTTCGCCGAGCGCGGCCACGAGATCGCCGTCGTCGTCACCGAGGCCGCGCCGGGCAACATGGGCGTCGTCCCGCCGCTGGACGGCTTCAACGCCCAGCTGCGGCGGATCACCGCCGAGCACGGCGCACTGCTGCTGGTCGACGAGGTGATGACCGGGTTCCGGGTGTCCCGTTCCGGCTGGTACGGCCTGGACCCGGTCGACGCCGACCTGTTCACCTTCGGCAAGGTCATGGGCGGCGGCATGCCGGCGGCGGCGTTCGGCGGCCGCGCCGAGGTGATGGAGCAGCTCGCCCCGGCCGGGCCGGTCTACCAGGCGGGCACGCTGGCCGGGAACCCGGTCGCCGTCGCCGCCGGGCTCACCACGCTGCGGCTGTGCACCGACGAGGTCTACGCGCACTGCGACGAGGTCGCCGCCACGCTGCGCGGCGCGGCCAGCGCCGCGCTCTTCGCCGCCGGCGTGCCGCACCGGGTGCAGCAGGCCGGGTCGATGTTCTCGGTGTTCTTCGTCCCGGACGAGCGGCAGGTGCGCGACTACGCCGACGCCCGCAGCCAGGACGTCGCGGCGCACACCGCCTTCTTCCACGCCATGCTCGCCCGTGGCGTGTACCTGCCGCCGTCGGCGTTCGAGGCCTGGTTCGTCAGCGCTGCACTGGACGACGAGGCCGTCGAGCACGTGCTCGACGCACTTCCCGCCGCCGCCTCGGCCGCCGCGGCAGCGGCGGGCGGCCCCGCACCGTCGAAGGTCGCGACCGACGCCCAGGAGCTGCAGCCGTGAGCGACCCGACCGCCCGCCAGAATGGCCATTCCGGCGAGACGACCGTCGTGCACGTGATGCGGCACGGTGAGGTGCACAACCCGTCCGGGGTGCTCTACGGCCGGTTGCCCGGCTACCGGCTGTCCGCAGCCGGTGAGGGCATGGCCCGCACCGCGGCCGCCTGGTTCGCCGACAAGGGCGTGACCCACCTGGTGGCCAGCCCGCTGGAGCGCGCGCAGCAGACCGCCCAGCCGATCAGCGAGACGCTGGGGCTGGAGATCGCCACCGACGAGCGGCTGATCGAGGCCGGCAACTCCTTCGAGGGCAAGGCCTTCGGGGTCGGCGACGGTGCGCTCAAGCACCCGGGCAACTGGTGGCGGCTGCGCAACCCGTGGACGCCGTCGTGGGGCGAGCCGTACCGGGAGATCGCGGCGCGGATGCTCGGCGCCGTCGCCACCGCCCGCGACGCCGCCCGGGGGCACGCCGCGGTCTGCGTCAGTCACCAGCTGCCGATCTGGACGCTGCGCCTGCACCTGGAGGGGCGCAGCTACCTGCACGACCCGCGCCGGCGGGAGTGCGGGCTGGCCAGCGTCACCTCCTTCACCTACTCCGGTGATCGGCTGGTCGGCATCTCCTACACCGAGCCCGCCGGCGCCACCGACCCCGACGCGGTGCCCGGTGCGTAGGCACCTGGCCGCGGCGGTCGCGTTGAGCGGCGCGCTGCTCGCGGGGTGCAGCACCGGCCCCGACGCCGTGGACGTCGCGAACGGCGGGGAGTTCCGGTTCGTCGAGAGCACCCCGGAGGGCGAGGTCATCCCGGAGGGCGAGCGGAAGAGCGCGCCGGAGTTCTCCGGCACGTTGCTCGACGGCGGTGAGTGGGATTCCGGCGAGCTGGCCGGGGACGTCGCCGTGCTCAACTTCTGGGGCTCCTGGTGCGCGCCCTGCCGCGTGGAGACCCCGCTGTTCCAGGAGGTCTACACCGAGGTCGCCGACGACGGCGTGCAGTTCCTCGGGCTGAACGTCAAGGACACCGAGCAGCTGGCCACCCGGTTCCTGGAGAGCAAGGGCATCACCTTCCCCTCCCTGTTCGACCCGCGCGGTGAGGTGGCGCTGGCCTTCCGCGACTACCCGGCGGCGGCGATCCCCTCGACGATCGTGCTCGACCGCGACGGCCGGGTCGCGGCGGTGTACACCGGTGAGGTGCGCCAGGACGACCTGCGCGCGGTGCTGGCGCAGCTCACCGGGGAGGCCTGAGGTGGTCGACGCGGTCAAGGAGCTGGTCGCCGACGGCCCGCTGCTGGTGGCGGCGCTGGTGTCCGCGCTGGCCGGGCTGATCAGCTTCGCCTCGCCCTGCGTGCTGCCGCTGGTCCCCGGCTACCTCTCCTACGTCACCGGGCTGGTCGGCACCGGCGGCCGCACGAGCGCCCCCGCCCCCGCTCCGACGAGCGGTGGGAGCACCGCGGCCGCACCGACGAGCGGCGGCGGCACCGCGACCATCGCGCGCACCGCGGTGGACGAGCGGGCACCCCGCCGGCGGATGGTCCTGGGCGCGCTGCTGTTCGTGCTCGGCTTCACGGTCGTGTTCGTGGCCGCCGGCTCGGCCTTCGGCGGGCTGGGCCGGGTCCTGCTGCAGTACAACGACGTCATCACCCGGGTGATGGGCGTGGTCACCGTCCTGGTCGGGCTCGGTTTCCTGGGCTGGCTCCCGCTGCTGCAGCGCACGTCCCGGCTGTCCGTGCGCCCGGTCACCGGGCTGGCCGGGGCACCGCTGCTCGGCGTCGTCTTCGGCCTGGGCTGGACACCCTGCCTGGGCCCCACGCTGACCGCCGTCTTCTCCCTGGCCGTCGACCAGGCCACCGCGGGCCGGGGCGCCCTTCTCAGCCTGGCCTACTGCCTGGGGCTGGGCGTGCCCTTCGTGCTGGTCGCCCTCGGCGCCCGCTGGGCGGTCGGCGCGATGTCCTTCCTCAAGCGCCACGCCCGCGCGGTCACCCGCGTCGGCGGCGCCGTCCTGGTGCTGGTCGGGCTGCTGCTGGTCACCGGCGCGTGGACCGAGATGATGCGCTGGCTGCAGGGCTGGCTGGCCGCCACCGGCCTGGCCGAGGGTGCGCCGCTGTGACGATCACCGCTCCGCCGCGCTCGTCCGCCACCCCCGCCCCGCCGCCGCGCCCCTCGGCCGGGCGCCGACTGGCCAACCGGCTGTTGCGCTGGTGGCGCCAGCTCACCGCGATGCGCACTGCGCTGATCTTGCTGTTCCTGCTGGCGCTGGCCGCGATCCCCGGATCGCTGCTGCCGCAGCGATCGCTGTCGCAGACCAACGTCCGGCAGTACTTCGCCGACCACCCGACGCTCGCGCCGTGGCTGGACCGGCTCTACGCGTTCGACGTCTTCAGCTCGCCGTGGTTCGCCGCGATCTACCTGCTGCTGTTCATCTCGCTGATCGGCTGCGTGCTGCCCCGGGCGGTCGAGCACGGGCGCGCGCTGTTCACCCCGCCGCCCTCGGCGCCGCGGCACCTGCACCGACTGCCGGAGTCCGCCGCCCTGCCCACCCCGCTGGCCGGGCCGGCGGCGCTGGACGTGGTGGAGGAGGAGCTGCGGGTCCGGCGCTACCGCGTGGTCCGCCGCGACGGGCGGGCGGGGCCGGAGCTGTCGGCGGAGAAGGGCTACCTGCGCGAGACCGGCAACGTGCTGTTCCACCTCTCCCTGCTCGCGCTGCTGCTCGGCCTCGCCGGCGGGAAGCTGTGGGGCTACGAGGGCAGCATCCTGGTCACCGAGGGCTCCGGCTTCTGCAACAGCTTCCAGCAGTACGACACCTACTCCACCGGCCCGCTGGTCGACAACGGCTCGATGTCCGACCTGTGCGTGGACCTGGACGACTTCCAGGCCACCTACGAGGAGGACCAGACCGCCGCCTCCTACACCGCAGACATCTCCTACGGCCCGGCCGGCGGTGGCGCCGACCAGCAGACGACGATCGGGGTCAACGACCCGCTGCGGACCGATGGCGACCGGGTGTACGTGACCGGCCACGGGTACAGCCCCTGCTTCTCGGTCGCCGTGCCCGGCGCCGAGCCGATCACCGACGTCTGCGCGCCGTTCCTGCCCACGGAGCAGGCGACGTTGGGCAGTGAGGGCGCGCTCAAGCTCCCCGACCTCGGCGCCGGGATCGACGAACAGCTGGCGATCCAGGGCTACTTCGCTCCGACCGGGGACGTCCAGGACCGGCTGCTCACCTCGGTCGACCCGCGGCCGCTGGACCCCCAGGTCGCGATCTTCGTCTACTCCGGCTATCTGGGCCTGGACTCCGGGCTCCCGCAGTCGGTCTACACGCTCGACCAGAGGCTGATCGACCAGGACCGGCTCACCGAGGTCGGCCGGGCCAACCTGGCGGTGGGTGAGTCGACGACGCTGCCCGACGGCACCGTGGTGACCTTCAGCAGCTACCGCCAGTTCGCCGCGCTCCAGCTGTCGCACGACCCCGGCCAGGTCTGGGTGCTCGGCGCGGCGATCGCGGTGCTGGTGGGCCTGCTGGGCATGCTCCTGGTGCGCCGTGAGCGGGTCTTCGCCCGGGTCGGCCCGGGTGCCGGCGGCGGCGGTATGGTGCTGTCGATCGGGTCGCTGACCCGGGGCAGCGCCGACACCGGTCCCCGGTTCACCGAGCTGGCCGACGACGTCAGGCGCGCGCTGGCCGCGGCCGCCCCGGCACAGCCCCCGTTCTCCGAGAGAGAGGCACCGCCGTCGTGATCGACGAGTCGCTCGCCGCGTTGTCCGACACGCTCTTCTCCATCACCGTCGGCCTGTACTCCCTGGCCGTGGTGGCGTTCTGCGCCGAGCTGGCCTTCGGCCGGCCCGCCCGCGCCCGCGAGTTGGTCGCGGCCGGCAACGCCCCGGCCGCACCGGTCGACGCCGTCCCCGGGCCGGACGCCGCGCCCGAGCCGAGCCGGGCCCGGCGTCTGGGGCTGCTCGCGATGGGCCTCACCGTCGCCGGCGTGCTGACCCACGCCGGGGTGCTGGTCACCCGCGGCCTGGCCGCCGACCGGCTGCCCTGGGGCAACATGTACGAGTTCTCCACCGCGGTGGTGCTCGTGGCGGTGGTCGCCTACGCGGTGCTGGCGGTGCGGGCGCCCGCCCTGCGGCACATCGGCGTCTTCGTGATGGCGCCGGTCGTCGTCTCGCTGGTGCTGATCGGGCTGTTTCTCTACGTGGAGACCGGCCCGCTGGTGGCCGCGCTGCGGTCCAGCTGGCTGGCCGTGCACGTGAGCACCGCGACGCTGGGCTTCGGGATCTTCTTCGTCAGCGGGATCGCCAGCACCCTGTACCTGGTGCGCAGCCGTCGGGAGTCCCGGGCCGCGGCGGGGGAGGTCCTGGCGCCCTCGCTGCTGGACCGGCTCCCCTCGGCGGCGGCGCTGGACCGCACTGCGCACCGCACCGCCGTCTTCGGCTTCCCGATCTGGACGTTCGCGGTCATCGCCGGGGCGATCTGGGCGGAGAGCGCCTGGGGTCGGTTCTGGGGCTGGGACCCCAAGGAGACCTGGGCGTTCATCGCCTGGGTGGTCTACGCCGCCTACCTGCACGCCCGGACCACGTCCGGCTGGCGCGGCCGGCCCGCCGCGTGGATCAACATCGTCGGCCTGGTGGTCATGATCTTCAACCTGCTGTTCGTCAACCTGGTCTCCACCGGGCTGCACAGCTACGGCGGGGTCAGCTGACCCTTCCGGTCCGCGTGCTCCACAGAGAGGGCCCGCCGTCGTGATCGACGAGACGCTCGCCGCGTTGTCCGACACCCTGTTCTCCGTCACGGTGGGGCTGTACTCCCTGGCCGTGGTGGCGTTCTGCGCCGAGCTCGCCTTCGGCCGGACGGCCCGGGCGGAGGACCGGGAGCTGGTCGCCGCGGGCAGCGGTCCGGCCGCGCCGGCCGACCGCGCCGAGACGGTGTCCGAGCCCGGTCGGGCGCGCCGCCTCGGCCTGGTCGCCGTGGTGCTGACGGTCGCCGGCGTGCTGACCCACGCCGGGGTGCTGGTCGCCCGCGGCCTGGCCGCCGACCGGCTGCCCTGGGGCAACATGTACGAGTTCGCCACCGCGGTGGTGCTCGTGGCGGTCGTCGCCTACACGGTGCTCGCCGTGCGGGCACCGGTGCTGCGGCACATCGGCGTCTTCGTGCTGGGCCCGGTGGTCGTCTCGCTGGTGCTGATCGGGCTGTTCCTCTACGTGGAGACCGGTCCGCTGGTGGCCGCGCTGCGGTCCAGCTGGCTGGCGGTGCACGTGAGCAGCGCGGTGCTGGGCTCCGGTGTCCTGCTGGTCAGCGGCGTAGCGAGCGTGCTGTTCCTGGTCCGTAGCCGCCGGGAGTCCCGGGCCGCGGCCGGGGAAACGCTGGCGCCGTCCCTGCTCGACCGGCTGCCCTCCGCGGCCGCACTCGACCGCACCGCGCACCGCACCGCGGTCTTCGGGTTCCCGATCTACACGTTCGCCCTCATCGCCGGGGCGATCTGGGCGGAGAGCGCCTGGGGTCGGTTCTGGGGCTGGGACCCGAAGGAGACCTGGATGTTCATCTCCTGGGTGGTCTACGCGGCCTACCTGCACGCCCGGACCACGTCCGGCTGGCGGGGGCGTCCGGCGGCCTGGATCAACATCGTCGGCTTTGCCGTGGTGATCTTCAACCTGCTGTTCGTCAACCTGGTCTCCACCGGGCTGCACAGCTACGGCGGGGTCAATTGACCGACTGGTCACCCAGCGTCACGATCGGGTGAAACGGTCCCGAGCGGAACGACGGTGGCTCGCGGCCAGGCCGGGGGTCGTGCCATCCTCGGGTCATGACTGAACCCGGTGGAGTTCACTGTGGGTAGGCACGTGGCAGCTGAGGGCGCGTCGGTGCACCCGCTCGTCGCGGCGGCGCTGGAGCAGCGGCCGGAGCCGTCCGGTCCCCGGCACGCCGCCGGTCAGGGCGGCCTCGGCTGGCCGGGCGACCCGGCCGACGGCACGGGTCTGGGCTGGCCCGGCGACCTGGACACCGAGGGGGCCACGGACCAGGCCCGGGTGCAGGACGACGTCGCGGAGCGGTCCGCTGGTCCGCGACGGGGTGGCTGGCGCCGGCTGTTCGGCCGCACCGCCGCCTGACCCACTCCCGGCCGCCCGCGAACGACGCGAGCCGTCAGCCTCTCCGGAGAGGCTGACGGCTCGCGTCGTCTGATCAGGGGCGGCGGGTCAGCTCAGGCTGCCGTCGTCCCGTCGGGCCCGTCGCTCGAGCTCCCGGAGGAACTCCGGGTCGTCGTCGGGCGCCACCGGCCGGGTCGGGCGCTGCGCCCGGGGCGGCCGTGGTGGCCGGGGCCCGGCACCGGGCCGACCGATCCCACCTGAGCCGCCGGAACCCCCGTTCTGAGCCGCGGCAGCCCGCATCACGAGCACGACCACCACGGCAGCGATCACCAGCATCACCAGGAAGACCATCGGTCCACCCCCCTCGTCAGCACCCAATGTACGACCGCGCCGATACTGGTACCCGGTGATCTCGCGCCCCAGGGTGCGGGTCCACAGACCGGGCACAGCGGCTCCTCAGGCGCCGGGTGCGACCACGGCAGGACCGGAGGGGCGTCATCGACGCGGTGGACGAGCAGCTGATCGCGCTGCTGGGGGCGAACGGGCGGGCCAGCTACGCCGAACTCGCCCGGCAGGTGGGGCTGTCGGCGCCCTCGGTGCACGAGCGGGTGGGCAAGCTGGAGGCCGCGGGGGTGATCACCGGGTACCGCGCGGTGGTCGACCCGGCGGCGGTGGGCCTGGGAGTGACCGCGCTGGTCGGCGTGATCGAGAGCGACCAGGTCGACGACGTCGGCCTGGAGGAGGCGCTGGCCGCGCTGCCCCCGGTGGAGGACTGCTGGCGGGTGGCCGGGAGCGAGGGCTACGTGCTGAAGGTGCGGGTGCCCGACATCCCCGCCCTGGAGGACACCATCAGTGCCATCAACCGGATCCGAGGCGTCGCCCGCACCCGCACCACGGTCGTCCTCTCGACCAAGTGGGAGGGTCGCCGTGGCTGACGACAGGAACGTCGGGCAGCGGGTCACCCCCGCTGCGACCAAGGGGGAGGGACGTCGTGGCTGACGACGCGCAGGCACCGGTGAACCCGGTGAACCCGGTGGGGCCGACCGGCGGGCCGGCGGAGCCGCCACCGCTGGTGCCCTGGCTGCTGGCCTACACCTTCGCCCGGCTGGCGATCGTCGCCGCGCTGGTGGCGCTGATCTGGGTGCTCGGGCTGCCGGGCTTCCCGGCGCTGCTGTTCGGTCTGCTGCTGGGCATGCCGGTGGCCTACCTGGCGCTGCGCCCGATGCGTGACCGGCTCACCGAGGCGATCGCCGCGCGCAGCATCCGCAAGCAGCAGCTCCGCGCGGAGCTCCGCGGCGACGACTCGGCGGCCTAGGGCTGACGTCGGCGGGCACCGGCGAACGCGAGCCACCCGAGGCCCGAGGCGGCGCTCGCGCCGGCCAGCGCCGTGGGCGCCCAGGCCGGTTCCTGGCGGACGACGTCACCGGTGGCCGGGTCGGACCACGTGCAGGTGACGCCCAGCGGGAGCGCGGAGCTCTCAGCGTGGACGCGCCAGCTCTCGTAGGGCGGGGCGTACGGCGCTCCGCGGTCGAGGCAGACCTGGCTGCGGCCGTCCCCGAGTGCGGGCCCCCACGCCAGCGCCAGCGTGCCCACGGCGAGGACCGCGGCCAGGAGCAGCAGGGCGAAGCCGGGCGCCGTCCCCGCGCGGGGTGCGCCCCGGTTTCCTGCCGGCCTCAACTGAGGGCCAGGCCGACGGCGAGCAGCACGCCGACGGCGAGGGTGAGCCGGCCGGTGCCCTGCAGCGCGTCGATCAGCGCGGGGCCGCGGCCGCCGCTGAGCACGGTGCGCACCGGCGGCACGGCCAGCGGTGCGGCCAGCAGCGCCAGCAGTGCCCACGGCCGGGCCAGGCCGATGAGCACGATCGCGGCGAAGACCACCACGAGCAGCCCGGTGAAGAACAGCCGGGTGCGGGCCTCGCCCAGCAGCACCGCCAGGGTGCGCTTGCCGACGGCGGCGTCCCCGTGCACGTCACGCAGGTTGTTGACCACCAGCAGCGCCACCGAGCACAGCCCGATCGGCACCGCGGCCGCGAACGCCAGCCCGTCCAGCGAGCGGGTCTGCGCGAACGTCGTCCCGACCACGGCGACCAGGCCGAAGAAGACGAAGACGAACACCTCGCCCAGCGCCCGGTAGCCATAGGGGATCGGTCCGCCGGTGTAGGTCCAGGCGGCCAGGATGCTCACCGCGCCGACCAGCACCAGCCACCAGCTGGAGAGGGCCGCCAGCGCCAGGCCGGCCACCGCGGCGACGGCGAAGGCGATCATCGCGGCGACCAGCACCTGCCGGGCGGTGGCGGCGCCGGAGCCGACCAGCCGCATCGGGCCCACCCGGTCGGCGTCGGTGCCGCGCTTGCCGTCGGAGTGGTCGTTGGCGTAGTTCACCGCCACCTGCAGGGCGAGCGCGACGAGCAGCGCGAGCAGCGCGGGCACCAGGCGGAACCCGTCGAGCGCCGCGGCCACCCCGCTGCCGACGAACACCGGCGCGAGGGCGGCGGGCAGGGTGCGGGGGCGGGCGCCCGCCAGCCACTGGGCGGGGGTCGCCATCAGTCGGTTCCTCTCAGCGTGCGTGCGACACCACGGCGGTCGGGCTTGCCGGTGTGCAGGGTCGGGACGGCGTCGATCAGGTGCAGGTCCTTCGGCGCGGCGGCGGCGCCGAGCCGGTCGGCCACCCAGGGCCGCAGCTCGGCCAGCTCGGGGACGGCGCCCGGGGCGGGGACGACGGCGGCGACCACCCGCTGGCCCCACTCCGGGTCGGGCAGCCCGGTGACGACGGCGTCGGCCACCGCGGGGTGCTCGCGCAGCACCGCCTCGACCGCCTGGGGTGAGACGTTCACCCCGCCGCTGATGACCACGTCGTCCAGTCGGCCGTGCACGGTGAGGGTGCCGTCGGGGGACAGAGCGCCGGCGTCCCGGGTGCGGAACCAGCCGTCGTGGAAGGCCGCGGCGGTGGCTGCCGGGTCGCGCCGGTACCCGTGCGCGAGCACCGGCCCGGCCAGCTCGATCCCGTCGGCCACCCGCACCGAGACGCCGTCCAGCGGCACCCCGTCGTAGACGCAGCCGCCGGCGGTCTCGCTCATCCCGTAGGTCCGGACCACGCGCACCCCGGTGGCGCGAGCCCGGGCCAGCAGCGCGGCATCGGTGGCCGCACCACCGACCAGCACGGCGTCGAAGGACGCCAGCGCGTCTGGCTCCTCGGCCAGGTACCGGCGCAGCTGGGTGGGCACCAGGGAGGTGTACCGGCGGTCTCCGGCCGGCAGCCGGGCAGCGGCGGCGGCCAGCGGCTCCCCGCGGCCCAGCGCCACCGGCTCCCGGCCGGCCAGTGCGCTGCGCACCAGCACCTGCAGTCCGCCGACGGCGGAGACCGGCAGCGCCAGCAGCCAGCTGCCGGGGCCGCCCAGCTGGTCCAGCGTGGCGGTGGCGGAAGCGCGCAGCGCTGCGGCGGACAGCAGCACCCCCTTCCCGGTGCCGGTCGAGCCGGAGGTCACCACGACCAGGTCGGTGCCCGGCTCGAGTGGCTCGTCGGGGCGCAGCACCTCGCGGGCGACGGCCGCCGGGCCGTCGCCCGCGGGCAGCACGGCCAGCGGGGCACCTCCGTCCAGCGCGGCGCGCAGGGCGGGCCACACGGTGCCCAGCACCGCGGTGGGCTCCTCGGGGGAGGGTGCCGGCACGAGGGTCAGCTGCCGGGACACGGGGAGCCACGGTACTGCGCACGGCCCGGGCGCCCGGGTGCGCTCTAGGCTGGGCGGGTGATCGCCCCGGCAGCCGGCGGCGCCGGTACGGCGCTGGAGGCGCACGTCTACCGCCTGCCGCTGCGCAACCGCTTCCGCGGGCTGGACGTGCGCGACGGCGTGCTGGTCCGCGGCCCGGCCGGCTGGGGCGAGTTCTCCCCGTTCTGGGACTACGACGTCGCCGAGAGCCGGCGCTGGTGGGCCAGCGCGCACGAGGCCGCGGTGCTCGGCTGGCCCGACCCGGTGCGTGGCACGGTGCCGGTGAACGTGACGGTGCCGGCGGTCGGCCCCGAGCGGGCGCACGAGATCGTGCTCGCTTCGGGCTGCCGGACGGCGAAGGTGAAGGTCGCCGAGCGCGGGCAGACGCTCGCCGACGACCTGGCCCGGGTCGAGGCGGTCCGCGACGCGCTGGGGCCCGCCGGCGCGATCCGGGTCGACGCGAACGCCGCCTGGGACGTCGACACCGCCGCCGACCGGCTGACCGCGCTGGACCGCCGGGTCGGCCTGGAGTACGCCGAGCAGCCGGTGGCCACCGTCGAGGAGCTGGCCGCGCTGCGCCGCCGGGTCGACGTGCGGATCGCCGCCGACGAGGTGGTCCGCCGCGCGGTCGACCCCCGCCGGGTGCCGTTGCGGGAGGCCGCCGACGTCGTCGTCCTCAAGGTGCAGCCGCTGGGTGGGGTCCGGGCCGCGCTGGAGGTGGCCGAGGCGCACGGGCTGCCGTGCGTGGTCTCCTCGGCGCTGGAGAGCTCGGTCGGCATCGCCGCCGGGGTCGCCCTGGCGGCGGCGCTGCCGGAGCTGCCGTTCGCCTGCGGGCTGGCGACGGTCGCGCTGTTCACCGCCGACGTCGCCAGCGAGCCGCTGCTGCCGGTCGACGGCGCGCTGCCGGTGACCCGCTCGGTGCCCGACCGGCTGGCCGAGACCACCGCGGACCCGGAGACCGAGCGGCGCTGGCGCGAGCGGCTCGCCGCGGTGCAGGCGCCGTGAACCCGGCCACCGCCTTCGCCCGGGTGCTCGTCGACGAGCTGGTCCGCGGCGGGGTCACCGACGCGGTCGTCTCACCCGGCTCCCGGTCCGCCCCGGTGGCGCTGGCGCTCGCCGACGCCGAGACCGCCGGCCGGCTGCGGCTGCACGTGCGCATCGACGAGCGGACGGCGGCGTTCCTCGCGCTGGGGCTGGCCAAGGCCGGCGGGGGCCCGGTGCCGGTGCTCACCACCTCCGGCACGGCGACCGCGCACCTGCACGCCGCGGTGCTGGAGGCCGACGCCAGCGGGGTGCCGCTGCTCGCCCTGACCGCCGACCGGCCGCCGGAGCTGCGGTCGACCGGGGCGAACCAGACGATCGAGCAGCCCGGGCTCTACGGCCGGGCGGTGCGCTGGGCCGCCGACGTCGGGGTGCCCGAGGCCGGGCGCGAGGTGGCGCAGAACCGGTACTGGCGCTCGCTGGTGGCCAAGGCGCTGCTGGTGGCCCGCGGCGAGCTGTCCGGCGACCCCGGCCCGGTGCACCTGAACCTGGCGCTGCGCGAGCCGCTGCTGCCCGACGACGTCACCCCCGGCGTCCGCCCGCCGCTGCCCGGCGGCCCGTTCGCCGGCCGCCCGGACGGCGCGCCGTGGACCGCTGCCGTGCCCGGCGGCGGCACGCCTCGGGGGGCGCCGCTCACCGGGCCCGACCCGGCCGGGGCGCGCACCCTGCTCATCGCCGGCGACGCGCCGCTCGGTGTCGGCCGGGCCGCCGCCGTCCTCGCCGACCAGCGGGGCTGGCCGGTGCTCGCCGAGCCCAGCAGCGGCGCGTGGGGCGCCGCCGGAGCGCTGCGCGGGCCGGCGCTGCTGCTGGGCGCGCCGGAGTGGCTGGCCGAGCACCGGCCCGACCGGGTGCTGGTGGTCGGCCGCCCCACGCTGTCCCGCCCGGTCTCCGCGCTGCTCGCCGACCCGGACGTGCTGGTCGAGACCTACGCCCCGGCGCCCCGCTGGGCCGATCCCGGCCGGGGGAGCACGCTGGTCGGCAGCGCGCACCTGGACCCCGGCAGCTCCTGGCGGGAGGGCGGCCCGCGCGCGGGGCGCGGCTGGGCGGCCGAGTGGTCGGCGGCCGCCGAGCGGGTGGGCGTCGCCGTCGACGCGCTGCTCGACGACCGGCCCGGGCGGGCGCTCACCGCCGCGCGGCTGGCGCGCGACGTGGTCGCCACCCTCCCGGCGGGGGCGCTGCTGGTGCTCGGGTCGTCGACGCCGGTCCGCGACGTCGACCGGCTGGCGGTGCCCCGGCCAGGCCTCACCGTGCTGGCCAACCGCGGCGTCGCCGGCATCGACGGCACCATCTCCACCGCCGTCGGCGCCGCCCTGGCGCACCAGGGGGCCGGCGGTGGCCCGGCGTTCGCGCTGATGGGCGACCTGACGTTCCTGCACGACCTCACCGGCCTGCTCACCGGCGAGGGCGAGCGGCAGCCGGACCTCACCGTCGTCGTCCCGGACAACGACGGCGGCGGCATCTTCGCCCAGCTCGAGCCCGGCCAGCCGCAGTACGCCGCCGGCTACCGGCGGGTGTTCGGCACCCCGCACGGGCGCGACCTGGTGGCGGTGGCCCGGTCGCTGGGCTGGGCGGCCACCGCGGTCGCCGACCCCGAGCAGCTGGTCGCGGCGCTGAGCGCGGGCGGGCCGCGGGTCGTCGTGGTCCGCACGGACGCCGCGGCCGAGGCCGAACTGGCCGGGCAGCTACGTGCGGCGGCGGCGACGGCGCTGAGCGTCGCCCGGGGCTGACCGGCCGCCTCAGGCCTGGGCGCGGGGCGCCGGGCTCGACTCGCGCAGGAGCAGCAGCTCCGCTTCCGCCTCTTCCAGCGGTGTGGCGAACAGGTAGCCCTGCGCCAGGTCGCAGCGCTCGGCGCGCAGCCGGTCCCGCTGGGCAGCGGTCTCGACGCCCTCGGCCACCACCTCCAGCCGCAGCGTGCGGCCCAGCTGGACCAGACCGTGCACGATCGCCGCGTCGTCCGGGGAACCGTCGAGCAGGCTGACGAACGAGCGGTCGATCTTGAGCACGTCGACGTCGAACTGGCGCAGCCAGCTCAGCGACGAGTAGCCGGTGCCGAAGTCGTCCAGCGCCAGGCGGGTGCCCAGCGCGCGCAGCTCGGCGAGCCGCTCGGCGACCGCGGACCGGTCGGTGACCAGCGCGGTCTCGGTGACCTCCAGCACGAGCGACGAGGGCACGGTGCCGCTGTCGGACAACGCCTCGGCGACGTGCCCGACCAGCGTGCCGCCGGCCAGCTGACGGGGTGAGACGTTGACCGCCATCGACAGCGGGGTGCTGCGCGGGTGGGCACGCTGCCAGCGGGCGGCGGTGCGGGTGGCCTCGGCGAGCACCCAGCGGCCGATCGGCACGATCAGCCCGGAGTCCTCGGCGACCGGGACGAACCGGTCCGGCCCGATCGGGCCGAGCACCGGGTGGTGCCAGCGCAGCAGCGCCTCGAAGCCGACGACCCGCTCGGTGGCCAGGCAGACCACCGGTTGGTAGACCAGCCGCAGCTGCCCGGCGTCCAGCGCACCGGCCAGCTGGCGCTCCAGCTCGATCCGCTCCAGCGCGGCCGCGCGCATCTCCGGGTCGAAGACCACCCACTGCGCCCGGCCGGCGGACTTGGCCCGGTACATGGCGATGTCGGCGTCCCGGAACAGCGACAGCGGGGTCGCCGACGCCTCCGCGGCGACGATGCCGATGCTGGCGGCCACCGAGACCCGGTGCCCGCCGAGGTCGATCGGTGCCCCGATCACGTCCAGCAGCCGCTGGGCGAGTTCGGCTGCCTCGGGCAGCCCCCCGCGGGTGTCGTCGACCAGGACGGCGAACTCGTCACCACCCAGCCGGGCCACGGTGTCCGCACTGCGGACGGCGTCCCGCAGCCGGTGCCCGACGGTGCGCAGCAGGTCGTCGCCGGCCAGGTGGCCGAGGCTGTCGTTGACGTCCTTGAAACCGTCCAGGTCCAGGCACAGCACGATCGGTGGGCTGCCGGTACGGCCGGCCCGGCGCAGCGCCTGCTCGGTGTGGTCCAGGAACAGCGAGCGGTTGGCCAGGCCGGTCAGCGCGTCGTAGAACGCCTGGTGGGCCAGCTCCTGCTCGGCGAGCTTGCGGGCGGTGATGTCGTAGACGCTCACCACGATGCCGCCCACGTCCGGGTCGTCGACCAGGTCGACGGCTCGCCCGCCCAGCCAGACGGTGCCGCCGTCGGGGTGGCCGCCCCGCAGCTCCAGCTCCGACGGCGTGCCCTTCTGCTGCCGGGCCCGGGCCAGCACGGCCAGTACGTCGGCGGGGTCGACGCCGATGGTGGACAGCATCGCCGGCAGCGAGTCGCCGGCGACGCCGGGCTGGCCGAGCAGCTCGGCCATCGACCGGGAGTCGGCCACCAGCCGCCCTGCCGGGTCGACGACCACGACTCCGTCGGAGGAGTTCACGGCGAGGGCCTCGGACCGGCGGGCCTGGGAGCGGACCAGCGCCCGGGAGCGCGCGCTCTCGGTCAGCAGCCGCTGCGCCCGGACCACGACCAGGACGGTGAGGGCGAGGGTGGCCAGCAGCCCCGGCAGCGGATCCAGGTCCTCCCCCTCCAGCCACGCCTCGAGCTCCAGGACGCTCGGCACGAGCAGCGGCAGGAAGGCCAGGGTCATCCGCCAGCGGCCCACGACGGCGTGGTGCGGGCGCGGGGTCGCCCTCGCGCTCCTGCGGGAGGTCCACGTCGAGAGGGCGAGCAGCACCGAGCCGACCAGCCAGCCGGCGTCCAGCCAGCCGCTGGCGGTGTCCGCGTCGCCGATCACCAGCCATCCCAGGTCCGAACCCAGCCACGCGGCGGTTCCCAGGGCGAGCAGCAGCGGGGACGTGCCCAGCCGGCGGTAGAGCACGGCCCCCCGGACGACCAGCCCCAGGGCCACGGCGTCCAGGACGGGGTAGGACGCCCAGACGACCCGGGTCTCCAGGGCGAGCGAGGCGTCGAACAGCGTGGTCCGCACGGAGGCCTGCCAGACCACCAGCAGGGCGATGACGAGCATGGACGTGCCGTCGAGCACGGAGTGGAAGCGGGCCCGGGTGCTCGGTCCGCCGTCGTGCCCGAGTCTGAGCAGTGCGGCCGCCAGGGCGATGTAGGAGCCGATGTAGGCCACGTCCGCCACCGAGACGTCCAGCGCGCTGCCGTGGGCGGTGGTGACCAGCTGCCAGAGCAGGTCACCGAGGGCGTTGAGGGTCAGCGCCACGGCGAGCCATCGGCTGGTCGACGAGCGCGGTTCCCGCCGAGCCCCGATCCACGCGGCGATCGCGGCCCCGGTGCTGACCACCAGGAAGCTGATGGCGGACGACGGCGTGCCCTCCGTCAGCGCAGCCGACAGCACGAGGGCGGCCGCGAGGCCCAGCACGGTGACGCCGGCCACCGCGCGGCGCCCGTGGGCCGGCGGCGGTGGGGCGGCGGACAACACCTGTGAGACGTCGGCCGGGAGGCTCCCCGTCTTGACTCCACCGGCGGCGCCTCCGCTCGTCCGGGTGACCCGGCGGGCGCTCAGTCCTCCAGGGCTGCCTGCACGGCCGCGAACTTCGCCTGCGTCTCGGCGAGCTCGGCCGCCGCGTCGGAGCCGGAGACGATCCCGCAGCCGGCGAACAGCCGGGCCTGCCGGCCGCCCTCGGCGCCGGTCAGCTGCGCGCAGCGCAGGGCCAGCCCGAACTCGCCGTCGCCGCGGGCGTCGAGCCAGCCGACCGGGCCGGCGTACCGGCCGCGGTCCATGCCCTCCAGCTCGCCGATCAGCGCCGCGGCGCGATCGGTGGGGGTGCCGCAGACCGCCGCCGTGGGGTGCACGGCGGAGACGAGCTCCAGCAGGTCGGCGTCGCCGTGCTGGCGGCCGCGCACGTCGGTGGCGAGGTGTCGGACGTTGGGCAGGGTCAGCAGCGACGGGCCGGGCGGGACGTCCATCGACGCGCAGTAGGGGTGCAGCGCGTCGACCAGGGAGCGGACGGCGTAGCCGTGCTCGGCGAGGTCCTTGACGGAGTGCTCCAGCGCGACGGCGAGCCGCTCGTCCTCGGCTCCCGCGCCGCGCGGGGCGGTGCCGGCGAGCACCCGGGCGGAGAGCTGGTCACCGGTGCGGCGCAGCAGCAGCTCCGGGGTGGCGCCGAGCAGGCCGTCGACGGCGAAGGTCCAGCAGTCGGGGAAGCGCTCGGCCAGTCGCAGCAGCAGCCGGCGGGGGTCGATCGGCTCGTCGGCGCTGACCAGCAGGTCGCGGGCGAGCACCACCTTGTCCAGCGCCCCGGCGTCGATCCGGGCGACCGCGGCCTCGACGGCGGCGCACCAGGTGGCCGGGTCCAGCGACCCGTCGGCGTAGCGCAGCTGGCCGATCGACGTCGTCGTCACCGACGGCGAGGTCTCCACGACCGCCCGCTCCTCGGCGCCGGCGTCCCCGGTGACGGTGACCCAGGTGGCGCCGTCGCGCCGGCCGACCACCACCTCCGGGACGACGAACACCGAGCTCGACGCCGCCGGGTCGAAGGCGACGGAGGCGAAGACCACCGGGCCGGACCCGGGGACGCCCACCGGGTCGTGGACCTCGGTGCGGGCGCAGCGGTCGGCCCACCAGGCGGCGGCGGTGGCCAGCGCGTCGGGGCCGGAGACCTCCAGCCGGTCGGCCTCGCCCCAGCCGACCAGCCCCTCGCCGCGGCGGACCCAGGCCAGCGCACCGTCGGAGGGGACCAGGGTGAGCAGCGGGGTGCGCCGCCGGCCCAGCGCGGTGGTGGTGACGACAGCCGCGGTGGGAGGGGAGGACGCGGCCGGGCTCACCGCTCCAGGGTAGGAGGCGCGCAGGTAGCGTCCCCGGGGTGGCGACCGGTGGACGACCTGACGGGGGCGGCGTGCGCGCCGGGCTGGACAAGGCCCCGGCCGACGTCGCGGCGATGTTCGACCGGGTCGCCGGGCGCTACGACCTGACCAACACCGTCCTCTCCGGCGGGCTGGACAGCGGCTGGCGGCGGGCCACCCGCGAGGCGCTGGACGCCCGGCCGGGCTCGACGGTGCTGGACGTCGCGGCCGGGACGGCGGTCTCCACGGTCGAGCTCGCGGCGGGGGGCGTGCGCGCCATCGCCTGCGACTTCTCCCAGGGGATGCTGCGCGCCGGGGCATCGCGCCGGGTGCCGAAGGTGGCCGGTGACGCGATGGCGCTGCCGCTGGCCGACGAGAGCGTCGACGGGGTGGTCATCTCCTTCGGGCTGCGCAACGTCGCCGATCCGCGGCAGGCGCTGCGCGAGTTCCACCGGGTCACCCGGCCCGGCGGGCGCCTGGTGGTCTGCGAGTTCTCCCGCCCCACCTGGGCGCCGTTCCGCACCGTCTACACCGAGTACCTGATGCGGGCGCTGCCCCCGATCGCGCGGGCGGTCAGCAGCAACCCGGAGGCCTACGTCTACCTGGCCGAGTCGATCCGGGCGTGGCCGGCGCAGCCGGAGCTGGCGACGTGGCTGCAGGAGTCCGGCTGGGGCGACGTCGCGTGGCGCAACCTGACCGGCGGGGTCGTCGCCCTGCACCGCGGCACCCGCGCCTGACCCTGCCGTCGCCGCCCGGCACGACCTGAGCGGCCGGTACCGGCTGGACCTCCCCGTCGGCAGTCGTGCTCTGCCCACTCGGCGTGGGCAGACCTCGAGCGCGGCTGACCCACTGCCGCCCCGTGGGCAGTCGTGGGGGGGGGGGGGGGGGGGGGGGGGGGGGGGGGGGGGGGGGGGGGGGGGGGGGGGGGGGGGGGGGGGGGGGGGGGGGGGGGGGGGGGGGGGGGGGGGGGGGCGGGGGGGGGGGGTGG